>NZ_JBSRTQ010000016.1:0-48332 GCF_055129145.1 Albimonas sp.
GAGCATAGCTTCGCGCGCCCTGACTTGTCCGAGCGTCTCTTTCTCCTCGCCATCGCAACCTCCATCAGCAGGGTGTTGCGACGACCGGTTGAGACCGCCCGTTGTCGGCGGATAGCAGTGTGGATTAGCTTTGGCCCCGCCTACCTACGGTGCTAAACTCGGTCTGGAGCCGCAACTGACGGTGGGCGAGGCGCTGGCGCACAGCTACCTACAACTCCACTTTTCCGAAGCTGCGCTGCATTCCTGATAGTCTCACAGGTGGCGACAAAGTTTAAACTTCCGCCCAGCAAATCGCAGGTACAATAAGATCAGCGATCCAAAAATAATTTAGACATTAGTCTACCCTACTTCTAATCAAGGCTTCAATAGCCCTCGCCTTGATCTGCGCGCTCCCATTTCCATTTCGGACAAAAACGATTTCATCGTCCATCTGAGTCGGTCGCTTGCATACGGTTATCCCTTGCCGTCTAGGCCTCACGAGGACAACGCAAACAGTCTGGCCAGATTTGGCGATAAGTTTTCTAGAAATATGGCCAATACAACTTCTGAAGTCATAGATATACTTATCTAAGCAAGAGGAAAAAAACAGTTCCCATTTGTCTAAATTAGATGGTCGACCCGGAATGAATTCGAGCTCACACTCGATGCCACAAACCTCGCGCTGATCGCTCACCCCAATCAAAAGCGTTCCTCCATCCGAATTCAGAAATGCACAGATGGTCTTAATGCATTCAAAGATCAGGTCTTCTGAAACCCAGTGTTCCCTTGGAATTTGTTCATTTCCAAAAACTCTCTTTTTTAAATAGAGTGACTCCTTGAATTCTACCTCCTGCCCCTCGTCGGAGCCTAGCGCTTCCTCTAGTGCCAACTTAAACTTCTCTTGAGTTTTTATTCTAGATACAACCCGCGACTGCTCAAGCTCACCCTCAGTCACCGATGGGTTCAACTCAAGGCCTTTTTCTTCCAACGCCTTTTGTATTTCGCTACAGGCGACCATTGCTCCCAAGTCGGAGAATTCTGGAAGCCTGCGAAGATCATTAATAGTAGTTTCGAGCCCATTTTGGTGGGCTTGTAATATGACCTCTAAGAACTCCAAGGAAGGCATTACGCTAGCTTAGTTAGGCTGATAAGTTTTTGCGCTATCAAATCAGCCCTATGGTTCCAGAATGGCTCTATTCCAGCCAGACCTGACTGCAGACATTGGAAGCCATATTGATCAATAAATACATCTAATAAAGAATTTTCTGATGGCCCAGAAAATTCAACAGCCTTTTCTAAAAGGTATGTAGACGGACTTTTGGATTTCCAGTCATTATTTACTAGCCTAGAAATCGGCATGAGGTTGGCGATAGAATCGACGTAATTCCTCCCTTCAAAGTTTTTCCCAAGGATGTCTAAGTATTCGCCTGACGCGTTTTCACGACACCAGCGCTTTGGGTAAATATGATGAAGCTCAACATGGTTATCATCTTCACCGACAAGCTGACTGCCCATGAAGTCCTCAGTCGCTGCCGCCACCATTGGAAGAAGTAGAGCAGACTGCAAAGCGCCACCTGGTCGACCATTGGTCAGGAGGTCTACCAACTCTGGATGAGATCTAACTTCTGACGGATTAATCTCACGACTAAGTTGTTGATCGGCAAAAGCGATCCAGTCATCTTTGCTCTGAAAATTTCCTTTTGAGCCAAGAATTGACTTCAAAAGGTTCATATCCGTTCCCATTTGACTCAAAAAGCCCTGATCATAGCGCGTTGACAAGGCGTTCCGCCAAAAAAATGCTCGATAAAGATCGTCCAGATCGCGCACGGACCAACTCCCATGCGTGCTTTCCGGGTCGAAGCGTTTGTGCCATCTGAGACCCACGTAAATTCCTGAAGAAATTGGGTATGGACATTGTAGGTATCCGAACGATCCGCCCGCGACAACTTTCTGAAAGTCGCCGATGAATTTGGCAAACTCCTCTGTATGTTCAACCAGATGTACCCAATGCTCTACTGGCGTGGCCAGAAGATCAGAAGATTTTACCGATGATATTTTTTTTGACTGAGAGGCACCGGCGACGCGCCTGGAGCCCGGTTTCGTGGGTAGGTCGGTTAGTGCGACGAAGCAGGCTGTTGAAATTTGAGCGATAAGCTCAGGCCTCTTCTTTGGCACTGCCCAGCCGATGGCCCCATCAAGCTGCGAAAGGTCATCCATCCAATCTCTAAGATGTAGCTTGTCATCCGTATCGCGTAGCAACCAGGAGTTAATCAAATCAACTGTTGATACTTTCATTCCAGTAAGGTTAAGTGTCTCAAATATTTCGCATATCTGGCCTAGATCGTACCTCTGTGGAACGGTGCAAGCGCCGAGCTTAGTTTCTGTAATTCCCTCAAAGGCTTGTTGCAAAATCTTGTCCCGACGTTCGATCTCATCAGGATTCGGGTACTCGCCTTCCGGATAAATAGACTCATCTTTTAGTTTCTGAATGTATCCATACCACTGTTGGAGTATGGTTTGATCTTTATCGAAACTAGCAAGTGGAAAATAGCCTTTGGCAATACAGGCGTCAAGATTTGTAAGGCCTTCCTTCTGGACTACACTTTTCTTTTTGAATATTACTCTTTCTAGCGGATCGCTTAATGATGCATTTAAAAAATATCGCCCCGCATACTTATTGCCGCCGAAGCTAGGCGAAAAGCCTGCGAACGCCATCGCGAGGGCAGTGCTTCTTTGCCGGCCATCCAGAATTGCCAGCACTTGAGACGGGCTAGACTCAGGCTTCCCAAACTCTTTGACCACTTTGGTTTTGGTTTGACTGTCCCAATCGTCAATAGACAGTGGCTCAAGCTCAATGTGGGAATCTGATGGCTGCTCCCAGAGCGTCACCATACCTATTGGATAGCCGTCAATTACAGATGTTGCCAGGCCAGCAACTGCAGAAGTATCCCAAACAAACTCGCGCTGAAATCGCGGAACTTTCCATCGTCTTGCTTTGAGATTTTCGAGTATCTCTGAGATCGAGAGCTCGGAAATTCGTATACTCGACGCCATTTTTTTTCCAGTTAATTTAGGGTGCCGACAATTTAGTCGCCAATACCCTGCGCGGTTTTTCGTTCTACAGCCTATCGGCTCGGCGAGGGTTCAAAGCACTTCTGAGAGGTGCCGATCCATCTTGAATAGAAAAATAATTTCTGCAAGGGCTGGTGTGGCTGGTAGCTCTGCTTCGCATACATTCCGCGGCTTCTCGCCCTAGCATGTGCGGTTTTGACGTCTGCGCTGAGATGCTCGGAACGTTGTCTTTCGGGTGACGGCTATTTGTGTATCGCGCATGGTGCAATTGTCTGTCTTTCGCCTCACGACGGCGCTGAGGTGCCTCCTGCTGCTACCATTGAGACAGTACGTGGCTGGCTACTCTCGCGCCACCTCCGACGTCTTGTTCATATGCTCGTGCAGCACCTTCAGCAGCCCCCATTCCCCGTATCGGCTCCCCACTGACCCGCTCCCGGCCCAACCGCCAAGCTGGTTCTGCACGTCCTCTGGAACGCCTGCCGCCCGCATCCGGTCCCGCATCGCATGGCGCAAGCTATGGAGCGTCTTGCCAGCCCCGGAGATGCCCACAGGGCCCCGTAGCCACTTGATGAGGGCCGCAGAGGCAGCATCGGCATTCGTCTGCCCTTGGGCGTCCACGTAGCTCGGGAACAGGGCCTCTCCGTTCCCGGCGCGCATCGCCCGTTCGGCTCCCCACAGAGCCATGCCCACAAGCGGAATCTTGCGCTCCGATTGCTTTGTCTTGGTCGAGCGTCCCTCATGGTTGACGATCACGATGTGGGGGACGTCGCCGGTCTGAACGACATCCTGGCGACGCAGGCCGACAATCTCGGCAAGGCGCGCCCCGGTGTCCATCAGGAGGGCGATGATCCAGCGTCGTTCGTCATCGGCAAGGCGGCAACCTTCCCTGATCCTCTCAAGTTCGGAGTCGTTGAAGGGGACGCGCTTGGTCTCCCGGTCGGGCGTCTTGGGGATGCGCAGCTTCTCGAACACATTCGGGAACGTCAGCGTCTTCTCCGTCCGCGTCGTGTTCACGATGGCCCTGAGGCGGTTGAGGTAGCGTTGCACGGAACTCGCCGACAACCCGTCCTCGATCCACGTCTTCACCAAGCGGTTCGCGTCGTCACGGGTGTAGGTGTCCAGGGGTTTGTCGCCCAGCGCCTCGACGACCTTGGCGCAGATCCGGTCGCATTCGAGGATCTCGGCCTTCTTGGTGATCGACTTGAACGCTTTGTAGAAGGCCGTGGCCGCTGAGAAGGTCGGCAGCGACGGTTGAGCGATCCCGGCATAGAGCATCCAGGCTTTCGCCTCGACCGGGGGAAGAAGTTGTGGACCGGGCCGGGCAGGGGCGTTCCCCGTTCATGGCCTTCATTCGCAAGCGCCGTCTCAAGCTCTTCCTCGAACGCATCAGGCGTGATGCCAGCCTCGCTGTAGAGATCGATATCGCCGGGATTGAGATTGAAGCGGGCGAGCATGGCCAGCGCCGCCAGTTCGGTCTCGTGGCTGTCCTGGACGGTCGTCCCTTCAAGCGAGGCCCAATAGGCTTCCTGCTTGCGGTTCTCGATCACCGCCAGTTGCGCGGCCTTCACCGGATCGCGCGTGCCGAGCGACTTCATCAGGATGCCGTTGCGCGGCTTCGGGATGTGCTTGCGGACGGCCTCGGGAATGCGGCGGCGATAGTGGTAGTTCCCGCCCGGCGTCTTCTGGAACAGATAGGAAACGCTCACGACCAGACGCCCGAGGCGGAGGATCGCGACCGTCACCGTGTCACCTCTTGTGTTACCAAGAGAGACCCTAGGAGGTCACTAACCCCCTGAAGATATGGGGAAAACCGAGGGCGGGATGGCTCCGGCGGTAGGATTCGAACCTACGACCAGCGGATTAACAGTCCGATGCTCTACCACTGAGCTACGCCGGATCAGCCCGCACCTTGTCGGCGGACCGGCGTATAGCAAGGGTCTCGGGGCGCGTCCAGTGGGGGGAGACGTTTTCGTTGGTCTGCGACGGAATTAGCCGTTCCGCCGCGCCGACCGCCGACCCTCCGGGCGCCGTCGTCGACGCGATCCGGGGGCGCAGCTGCGAGACGGACGGGCCGGGCGCCCGCGCCGCCCCTTCAGCCGGCCGCCTCTCGGCTCAACTTCCCGAGGGGCGGCCGCCGTATTCGCGGGTCACTTCGCCCACCACCCGGGCGACGAGGTCGCGCAGCAGCAGCAGACGCTCGTCGCCGATCCGGCTCTTGGGGCCCGACACCGAGATCGCGGCGGCCGGGATCCCGGTCTCGGTCAGCACCGCCGCGCCGATGCAGCGCAGGCCCTCGGCATGCTCCTCGTCGTCCACCGCCACGCCGTCGCGGCGGGCGCGCTCCAGCGCCTCGGCCAGCTGCTCGGGCTCGGTCAGGGTGCGGGGCGTGGCGCGGGGCAGGCCGTGCTCCTCGATCACGCGGCGCGCGTGCTCGGGGCGCATATGGGCCAGCATCGCCTTGCCCGCCCCCGACCAGTGCATCTTGGTGCGCCCGCCGACCCGGGTCATCGCGCGCATCGCGTGGCGGCTCTCCACCTGGGCCATGCACACGATCTCGCCGCCCGATTCGAGGAAGATGTTCGCCGTCTCCCCCGTCGTCTCCATCAGCCGGCGCATGTAGGGGCGCGCCATCACGATCACGTCGCGGGTCCGCGCGAAGGCCGCCCCGACGGTGAACGCCGCCACCCCCACCTGCCAGGATCCGGAGCCCGCGTCGAAGCGCACGAAGCGCTCGCTCTCCAGAGTGGTCAGGATCCGGTGGGCGGTGGAGGCCGCGAGCGAGGCGCGTTGCGCGGTTTCCGAAAGGGTCAGTCCCTCGGGGCTTTCGGAGAGCACCCGCATCACCGACACGGCGCGCGTGATCGCCCTCACCTGTCCGGTTCGTCCGTCAATGTCTTTCGCGGCCATTCGGCGGCCTCCTCTTCGTTGTCCTCCCGCAACTAGCCCGTTGCGCGCCACTGACCAGAGCCGCGCCCCCGGATCGGCTTGGCGGGAGGCTCCGGGCTGGATACAACTTCGTGATCCCGTCGCGGCCGGCCCGCAGAGGCCATCCCGCATCCGGCGGCGGCGCGACGGCCAGGGGAGGAGGACCGCCATGCAGGTGCGCCGCGTCAACGGGCTCGCGCTCCACTATGCCGACGAGGGCGACCGGGAAGGGACCCCGGTGGTGTTCTCCAACTCGCTGGGCACGGATTTCCGGATCTGGGACGGGATGATCGCGCGGCTGGGCGCCGGCCTGCGCCTGATCCGCTACGACGCCCGCGGCCATGGCCTGTCGGAGGCGCCGTCCGACGCCTGCACGGTGGAGGATCTGGCCGACGACCTCGCGGGCCTGCTCGATCAGCTCGAGGTGAAGCGCGCCGTGGTGGTGGGGCTGTCGATCGGGGGGATGGCGGCGCAGTCGCTGGCGGCGCGGCGCCCCGATCTCGTCGGCGCCCTGGTGCTGATGGACACCGCCGCGCGCATCGGCGAGCCGATCGCCTGGGAGGCCCGCATCGCCCAGGTGGAGGCCGAGGGCCTGCCCGCCATCGCCGACGGGGTGATCGCGCGCTGGTTCTCCGCCGGCTTCCAGGCCAGCCGCAAGACCGAGCTCGCCGCCTGGCGCGCCATGCTCGCGCGGACCGAGGCGCGCGGCTATCTCGCCTGCTGCCGGGCGCTGCGCGACGCCGACCTGCGTGAGGCGGCGGCCCGCCTCAGCCTGCCGGTGCTGGCGATCTGCGGGGACGAGGACCTCTCCACCCCCCCGGCCGTGGTCGAGGCCACCGCCGACCTGATCGCCGGGGCCCGCTTCGAACTGGTGCGCGAGGCCGGGCATCTGCCCTGCATCGAGCACCCCAGCGCCTGCGCGGCCATGCTGACCGCCTTTCTGTCGGAGATCGGACGATGAGCGAAGACGCCCTCTCCCGCCGCGCCGCCGGCGAGGCCACCCGCCGGAAGGTGCTGGGCGACGCCCATGTCGACCGCAGCCAGGGAACCGCGACAGCTTTCGACAAACCCTTCGTGGATTTCATCACCGAGGGCGCCTGGGGAACGGTCTGGTCGGGCGAGCAGTTAACCCTTCGTGAACGTTCGCTGATCACAGTGGCGCTGCTGGCGGGGCTGGGGCGGGAGGAGGAATTCGCGCTTCACACCCGCGCCACGCTCAACACCGGGGCCAGCCCCGAGGACGTGCGCGAGGCGCTGCTTCACGTGGCGGTCTACGCCGGCGTGCCGGCGGCCAATTCCGCCTTTCGCATCGCCAAGAAGATCTTCGCCGAACGCGAGGATCCCGACAGGCCCGACCCGGCCGGCTGACCGCCGCGCCGAAACGAAACCGTCGGGGGGGGAGCCCGGCGGGGCGCCCGCGCCGCGGGGGCCGAAGGGGAGGATCGCGCAGGAGGCGGCGATGGAATTCGAAAGCGACATGGCCCACCCGGAGGGGGCCTTCTTCACGCGGGACCGGACGGGATGGCACCCAAGGCCGCTCGATCCGGGCTACAAGACCTCGGTGCTCCGGTCCCCGTCCCGCCCGCTGGTGGCGCTCGACTCCACCCTTTCGGAGCTGACCGGCCCGGTGTTCGGCCATGACCAGATCGGGCCGCAGGACGACGACCTCACCCTCAACTTCGCCCGTCCCGGCCATACGCCGATCGGCCCGCGGATCATCGTCCACGGAAGGGTGCTGGACGAGAACGGCCGCCCGGTCCCCGGCGCGCTGGTGGAGGTGTGGCAGGCCAATGCCGGGGGCCGCTACCGCCACAAGAAGGAATCCTATCTCGCGCCGCTCGATCCCGATTTCGGCGGCTGCGGGCGCTGCCTGACCGACGAGACCGGCTGGTACCGCTTCCGCACCATCCAGCCCGGCCCCTATCCCTGGCCCAACGGCCCGAACGACTGGCGCCCCGCGCATATCCACTTCTCGCTCTTCGGCCACGGCTTCGGCCAGCGCCTGATCACCCAGATGTATTTCGAGGGCGATCCCCTGATCTGGAAATGCCCCATCGTGCAGACCATCCCCAGCCGGGAGGCGGTGGAGCGGCTGATCGCGCCGCTCGACCTGCGCCACGCCATCCCCATGGACGCGCTCTGCTACCGCTTCGACATCGTGCTGCGCGGACGCCGCTCGACCCTGTTCGAAAACCGGATGGAGGGACTTTGACATGAGCCGCCTGCGCCACGACCTGCCCAACGACCTCGCCGGCGACTTCAAGGAGACCCCCTCCCAGACCGCCGGCCCCTATGTGCATATCGGCCTCACCCCCAATTTCAGCGGGATCGAGGGGGTGTATCCCGAGGATCTCGGCCGCGTCCTGCTCGACCCCGGCGTCCAGGGCGAGCGCATCACGATCCGCGGCGCCGTCTGGGACGGGGCGGGGTCCGTGGTGCGCGACGCGCTGGTGGAGATCTGGCAGGCCGACGCCGGCGGGCTTCATCCCGGCATCGGCGAGCCGCGCGGCGTCTCCGACCCGGCCTTCGGCGGCTTCGGACGCGCCGCGGCCGACGGCGACACCGGCGAATGGATGTTCGAGACGTTGCGCCCCGGCCGCGTGCCGTTCAAGGACGGGCGGATGATGGCGCCGCATGTCACTTTCTGGATCGTGGCGCGGGGCATCAATATCGGGCTGCATACCCGCATGTATTTCCCCGACGAATCCTCGGCCAACGCCGAGGATCCGGTGCTCGCCCGCCTCGAACCGCCGTCGCGCGTCGCCACCCTCGTCGCGATGAAGGAGGGGCCGGGCGCCTACCGCTTCGACATCCGCCTGCAGGGCGAAGGGGAGACGGTTTTCTTCGACATCTGAGAGGACGGCCTTTCTTAGGCCTTTCTTATCCATGGGGCGGCTAGGTAAGGGCGATCCCGCCGCAAGCCAGTCACGAGGCCGCCCCATGACGCTCGACGATCTCCCCGCCGGCCGCAAATTCCTGCTCGTCTTCGCGGCGCTCGCCTTGGTGATGGGCGTGTTCCAGGCAGGGGGGATATACGCCGCGATGCGCGGGGCCGACAGCGGGCTGGAGGTGGGCGAACGCCTCGCGCCGCTGGGCGACGCGGCGATGGAGATCAAGCTCGCCGCCGCCGAGGCCCACCTGAAGATGGAGGAGATCATGGCCGGCGACGCGGCGGAGGATTTCTCCGACGTGCTGGCCCTGCTGGGCGAAAGCCGCTTCTACGCCCGCGCCATCCTCGACGGCGCCGCGAATGACGAGGGGGTCTACATCGCCTCCCGGGATCCCCAGGTGCGCGCCCGGATCGAGGATGTGTTGAAAGAGCTCGACGCTTTCGCCGCCGCCGCGCGCGCCCGGCATGCGCTGCTCGCCGCGGCCCAGGGCGTGGGCACCGGGGCCGACGAAGAATTCGACCAGCTCTACGACCGGCTCGAGGACGCCGCCGCCGCCGCCGCCGCGCGGGCGCCCGACGATGCGATCGCGCAGCGCCTGGTGGGCGAGGCCCGCCAGCTGATCTCCCATGGCCATCTGTTGGTGGAAGAGGTGCTCGGCGGCGACGCGAACGAGGATTTCGGCCAGGCCCTCGGCGCGTTCGACGCCGCCGCCGCCGCGATCCGCGCCGCCGCCGACCGCGCTCCGGCCTTCGCGGAGGCGTCGATTCCGCTTCTCGCCGATCTCGCCCGGTTCTCGGCGCTCGCCGGCGCCCGGCGCGACGCCGCGCGCGCCGCCGCCGCGGCGCGCGAAAAGGCGGAGCTCGCCTTCGACGCCAGCTACGCCGCCTTCTTCGAACGGGCCGACGAGGCGGAGGAGATCGTTCATGTGGCGATGGATGCGGGGCTGGAGCGGCTGCGCGAGAACGAGCGCTACGCCGTGGCGCTGCCGATGGTCGCGTCGCTGGCCTTCCTGGGGGTGGCGGTGATCGCCTGGCGCTGGCTGCAACGCGCGATCGGGGCGCGGCTGGAGGAGCTGTCGGGGGTGATGCGGCGGCTCGCGTCGGGCGATCTCGCCGCGCCGCCGCCGTCCTGGCGCTCGCGCGACGAGGTCGGGGTGCTGCGCGACGCGCTCGGCGATTTCCGGACCGCCCTCATCCGCCAGCGGGAGATGGAGGCGACCGCCAAAAGCCTGGCGGACGAGACGCGTCGGCGCGCCGACGCCGCCTCCGCCCTGAACGCCCGCCTTGCCGAGATGGCGGAGGCCGTGGCCGGCGGCCGCCTCGATGGCCGCCTGCCCGACCGCCACGGGGAGGTGTCGCTCGACCGGCTCGCCGGCGACGTGAACCGGCTGGTGGCGGTGGTGCAGGAGGTGGTGGAGGAGACCGGCGCCGCGCTTTCGGCGCTGGCCGAAGGCGATCTTTCGCGGCGGATGAAGGGCGGCTGGCAGGGCGCCTACGCCACGCTCGCCGCCGATGCCGACCGCGCGGCCGAGCGTCTGGCCGATATGATCCGCGAAGTTCAGTCGCTCGCCGCCCAGGCCGGCGAAGGCGCGCGGGGCCTTGCGGACGAGAGCCGGCAACTCGCCGCCCGCGCCGAATCGCAGGCCGCGGCGCTGGAGGAGACCTCCGCCGCGACCGAGGAGATGACCGGCCGCGTCGCCAACACCGCCGCCCGCTCCGGCGAGGCCGCCAACGACGCCCGCCTCGCCGAACAGCGCACCGAATCGAGCCACGAGGTGGTCAATCGCTCCATCGAGGCCATCGGCGCGATCCAGAAAAGCGCCCAGCGCATGTCCGAGATCGTCGGCGTCATCGATTCCATCGCCTTCCAGACCAACCTGCTGGCGCTGAACGCCGCGGTTGAGGCGGCCCGCGCCGGGGAGGCCGGCAAGGGCTTCGCGGTGGTGGCGGCCGAGGTGCGCACGCTGGCCCAGCGCTCATCGGAGGCGGCCAAGGACATCGCCAACCTGATCAAGGACTCGAACCACAAGGTCGGGCAGGGCGTCCAGCTCGGCGAAGCCACCGGCGAGGCGCTGAACGGCATCCGCGAGGTGGTCTCCCGCCTCGCCGTCGCCATCGGCGAGATCAGCCGCGAAAACGCCCAGCTTTCGGCCTCGGTCTCCGAAACCACCGCGGTGATCCGCGAGCTCGACGGCGACACCCAGGCCAATGCCGAGGCGGCGGAGCGCACCGCCGCCGCCACCGCCGAACTCAGCAGCCTGATGGGCCGCGCCGAGGATCTGGCCAGCCGCTTCCAGCTTGCCCCCGCGCCCCGCCGCAGCGCCGCCTGACCCGGGCCGCGGGCGAGCGGGCCGGCCGGCGCTCCTGAACGTCGCGTCGAGGGCCGCGGCTGCAGGCTGATCGTCTCGCTGGAGCCCCCAGCCGGACCAGACCGTCGGATCGCGAAACCGGCCTCCTGCCAGAAGATCCTCCAAGATCCGCGCCATCGCACGGCTTCCGCGCAGTGAGGCGGACATGCGGACATCGTCCGGACCGGCCCCGCCCGCGCCCCGCGCCCTCGGTTGCGCCCGTCGCGGCGGCGCCGCATGGTCCCGCCGGCCAGCGGCCCAGCCGCCCCGCCGAACGGAGCCCGCGATGTCCGCCACCCCCTTCGACAGCCCGATCCTACGCGATCTCGTGTCCGACCCCGACGCCGCGCGCCTGTTCTCCGCCCCCGCCGAAATCCGCGCCATGATGCTGGTCGAAGGCGCGCTGGCCCGGGCCCAGGGCGCGCTCGGCCTGATCCCAGAGACCGCCGCCGCCGCCATCCACCGCGCCGCGCGCGAGCTGGTCATCGACCCCGCCGCGCTGGCGGCCGGGACCGCCGCCGCGGGCGTGCCGGTCCCCGCCTTCGTCGCTGCGTTCCGGGCCGCGATGGGCGCCCCCGAACACGCCGCCTGGCTGCATTTCGGCGCCACCAGCCAGGACATCGTCGACACCGCGCTGGTGCTGCGCCTGCGCGCCTATCTCGACCTGATCGACGCGCGCCTGGTCGCCATCCTCGCGGCCCTCGCCCCCGCCGCCCGCCAGTGGCGCGACCTGCCGATGGCCGCCCGCACCCGCGGCCAGGCCGCCGCCCCCACCACGTTCGGCGCCCGGATCGCCATATGGGGCGGGCCGCTGCTGCGGGCGCGGACCCGCCTCGCCGAGCTTCGGCCCCGCCTCCTCCAGGTCTCGCTCGCCGGGGCCGCGGGCACGCTCGCCGCGATGGGCCCGGACGCCGCCGCCGTGCCGCCGCGGCTGGCCGAGGAACTCGGCCTCCATGCCCCCGATCTGCCCTGGCATGCCGCGCGCGACAGCATCGCCGAGCTCGCCGCCCAGCTCGGCATCCTCACCGCCTCGCTCGGGAAATTCGGGCTCGACCTGACCCTGCTCGGCCAGTCCGAGGTCGGCGAGCTTGAAGCGGGGATCGCCGGGGGGTCCTCCACCCTGCCCAACAAGGCCAATCCGGTGGCGGCCGAAACGCTCGTCGCGCTCGGCCGCCACGCGGCGCCCCTGTCCTCGGCCGTGCAGCAGGCGGTGTTGGCGGGGCATGAGCGCGACGGAGCCGCCTGGCTGCAGGAATGGCTGGCGCTGCCGCAGCTCTGCCTCACCGCGGCCGCCGCCACCCGTCACGCGCTGGCGCTCGCCTCCGACCTGCGCCCCGACCCCGCCCGGATGCGGGCCAACCTGCTGGCGGGCGGCGGGCTGATCCTGGCCGAGGCCGCCACGTTTCGCCTCGTCGCCGAAGGCCGGCCCCGCCCCGCGGCCCAGGAAGCGGTCGCGCGGGCCTGCAAGGCCGCGATGGAAGCCGGAACCACGCTCTCCGCAGCGCTGGCCACCGAGCCCGAAGCCGCCGGCATCGACTGGACCGCCGCGCTGGCGCCGGAGCTGCATCTGGGCCTCGCCCCGGCCCATGCCGACCGCTTCGCCGCGCTCGTCGCCGGGTCGAGACCGGCAGGCGCCTGACCTGAAACGCAGAAGGGGCCGAGCTCCCCAGCCCGGCCCCTCTCGCCCCCATCCGCACCGACGTCGACGCGCCCGCCCGCGCGCGACGCGCTGCAGGCGAAGGAGGGGCGCCCGGACCCCCTGAACAAGGGACCCCGGACTGGCGGGCCGCTTTTCTTCCGTGTCCGCGGTTTCCCCACGCGAACCTGGCACGACCTCGCCTTCGCAGACCAGAAACCCCATCCGCCGTGATACGCGCGTGACGGAATCACGGCATTCTCGGCTTCAAGCCTTGATTTCGGAAAAAAGCGCCTCGGCCTCGTCGAAATGCGTGGACCAGGCGCGCGGCGACCATGCCGCGATCCGCCCCAGCTGCGCCGCGCGCGGGTCCGGACCGCCCGGCGTCGGATGGGCGTAGGCGAGCAGGGTCTCGAACCATTCGGGCAGGTCGAGCGGGTCGATATAGTCGGCCGCCGCCCCGCCGACGGCGCGCAGCGCGGGGATATCGGCGGCGATCACCGGGCAGCCGAGCGCCAGCGCTTCGGGCACCGCGAGGCCCGAGCCTTCCGCGAAGCTGGGCGCGAGCAGGGCGCAGGCCCCGGCCAGCCGCTCCGCCACCTGGGCGTCGCCGAGCTCGCCGCGTTCGAACACCAGCCGTCCGGACATCGGGGCGCGGTCGAGGATGTCGACCACCGCCTCCGATTCCGACGCGCGTCGCCCGAGGATGAACAGCCGCGGCGCCGCCCCCTCGCCCAGCTCCTGCCAGAGCCGCTGCCATATCCACAGCATCGAGAGATGGTTGCGCCGCGGCTCGATGGCCCCGAGCATCACGAAGCCGCCGCGCGTCTCCGCCCGCTCCGCCGCGCCGGGGCCGGGGGCGGGCAGGGGGGTGAGGCCAAGCGGCGCGATGCGCGACGGCGGCGGGGATTCCAGATGACCGGCCGCGATGGCCGCGGTCTCGGGCGTCGCGTGCAGCAGTCCGTCGCACATGCCGGCGGCGGCGAGGAAGGACATCAGCCGGGTCGGTTCGCTCGGCCGCGCCAGCTCCGGCCGGTCCAGCGCCACCAGGTCGTGACATAGCGCCACCGCCCGCCCGACGCCGCCCGCCCGCAGCGCCTTCAGCCGCGTCGCGTCGAGCTGCGCCTGCGCCACGTTCAGATACAGGAACGGCCCGCGCTCGGTCCCCAGCAGCCCGGCCAGATCCTCGCCCTGCGCGAGCGACAGCCGCCGAGCCAGGCTGTCCGCCCGCCGCTGCCGTTCGGTCCGCCATGGCGAGAACGCCCCGCGCAGATCGGCGGGCGGCAGCTCGGCCCCCCCGTCCAGCGCCGCGATCAGCGCGCTCGCCCCCGCCCCGTCGAGCAGCGCGTGACGCGGCCCGGCCGAGACCAGGAACCGCGCCCCGTCTTCGCCCGCCAGCCGTGCGGCCCAGGCGCGTTCCGCCCGGTCGATGGCCCCGGGGATCAGCCGGCCGGCCCGCGCCACCGTGCGCGTCAGGTCCAGCAGACGGCGAAGCGGGGCGCCCGTCATCGCGCGCCCGTCATCGGAGGAAAATCATGCGGAGGGGCTCAACGGTGCTGGCTCGGGGAAAACAGGCGGGCCGTTCACGCTCCGGCGATCGGGGCGCGGTGTCAACGCCCCCCCGACGCTCCCACGACGCTCCCCCCGGCTCAGCGGGCGTAGCGCCCGGTCTGCCGCCATCCCCAGGCGTCGCCGATCATCTGCGCCATCACCGAGCGTTCCGGCCGCCAGCCCAGCACTTCGCGCGCCCGGGTCCCGTCGCAGACCAGCCGCGCGGGGTCGCCCGCCCGCCGCGGCCCGTAGTTCATCGGCACCGTCTCGCCGACCACGGCGGAGGCCGCGTCGACCACTTCGCGCACCGAGAACCCGGTCCCGGTGCCGAGGTTCAGCCGCAGGCTCTCACGCCCCGCCAGCAGCCACTCGGTCCCCAGCACATGGGCGTCGACCAGGTCCATGACATGCACGTAGTCGCGGATGCAGGTGCCGTCCGGCGTGGGATAATCCGTGCCGTTGATGGTCAGCGCATCGCGGGCCCCGGCCACCGAATCCAGCACATTGGGCACCAGATGCGTCTCGGGCACGTGATGCTCGCCCACCTCTCGGTCCGGATCCGCCCCCGCCACATTGAAATAGCGGAAGGCGATGGAGCGGATGCCATGCGCGACCTCGAAATCGTCGAGCATCTTCTCCACCGCCAGTTTCGACGCGCCATAGGGGTTGATCGGGGCCTGGCGCGCGGTCTCGGTGATCGGGTCCTCGTCGGGTTCGCCATAAGTGGCGGCGGTCGAGGAGAACACGATGGACCCCACGCCCGCGTCGCGCATCGCGGTCAGCAGGTTCAGCGACCCGCCGACATTGTTGCGCCAGTAGAGCTCGGGGTCCGCCATCGATTCGCCGACATTGGACAGCGCCGCGAAATGCATCACCGCCTCGGGCTTCGCCTGCGCGAAGGCGGCGCGCAGCCCGTCGAGGTCGAGCAGATCGCCCTCGATCACCTCCCCGAACTTCACCGCCTGCCGCCAGCCGGTCCGGAAATTGTCGAACACGACGGGCTCGTGACCCGCGGCGCGCAGGGCCTTGCAGCCATGCGCGCCAATGTAACCGGCGCCGCCGGTGACCAGAATTCTCGCCATGAGTCCCGTCTATCGCACGTGAAAGTTGAAGTTACTCGGCCGCCCGCATCACCGCCACGGTGTCGCGGAGGTAGTCGGCGAATTCGTGGCCCAGATCGGGCCGCGCCAGACCGAAGGCCACCGTCGCCTTCAGGAACCCGGATTTGGAGCCGCAGTCGAAGCGCCGCCCCTGGAAGCGGTAGCCGTAGACGTCGCGGCCTTCCTTGATCTCGCGGGCGATGGCGTCGGTCAGCTGGATCTCTCCGCCCGCGCCCTTCTGGCCGTCGTTGAGCGTGGTGAACACCGACGGCGGCAGGATGTAGCGCCCGATCACCGCGAGGTTCGAGGGCGGCGTGGTCTTCGGCTTCTCGACCATGCCCTTGGCCTTGACCAGCCGGCCCATGTCCTCGCCCACGTCGAGCACGCCATAGGACGAGACGTCGGCCAGCGGCACTTCCATCGTGGCGACCATGGCGCCGCCGGTCTCTTCGTAGGCGTCCATCATCTGCTCGAGGCAGGGCACTTCGGACGAGATCACGTCGTCGGCCAGCAGCACCGCCACCGGCTCGTCGTCGCCGATCAGGCGGCGGGCGCACCACACGGCGTGGCCGAGACCGAGCGCCTCGGTCTGGCGCACATAGGCGATGGCGCCCGAGTCCATGTTGGCCTTGCGCACTTCGGCCAGCAGGTCGGTCTTGCCCTTCTCCTCCAGCGCCCGCTCCAGCTCGGGGGCGAGGTCGAAATAGTCCTCCAGCGCCGATTTCCCGCGGGAGGTGACGAAGATGAATTCCTTGATGCCGGCGGCGCGGGCCTCGTCGATCGCGTACTGGATCAGCGGGCGGTCGACCAGCGGCAGCACCTCCTTGGGGATCGCCTTGGTGGCGGGCAGGAACCGGGTGCCCAGCCCCGCGACCGGGAAGATCGCCTTGGTGACTTTGTTGCCCATTCTATCCTCTTCGGCCCCGGCGCGAAAAGCGCGCCTCGGGGCGTGGCTTGGTGTTGCGCCAGGTCCCTCGCGATCGCTCCTCGAAGAGCGCCGCGGCGCGCCTGTCGTTATTGACGGGCGCGCATGACCGATCCGTGACTATCCGTGCCGGAACCAGCCTTTCCGGGCGCGATGCGTCGCCGCGCCCGCCAGGACGTTTCGTCCACCCCTCCCTCGCGGGCGGTCGTCGCCGAAACGGATACGATCATCTCACACGATGCCGGCGCGTTCCATGGCGGATTCGACCCGGACCACATCCTGGGGGTTGTTGACCTCCCAGAACACCCGGCCGCGCGCGTCGACCTCGACGCATTTCAGCGCCACGCCGTTTTCGAGGAAGCGCAGCTGCTCGAGCCCCTCCCATTTCTCCAGCCCGCCCTCGGGCCAGCCGGCATAGGCGGCGAGCGCGCTTGGCCGGTAGGCGTAGACCCCGACATGGTGGAACACCGGGCACGTTTCCGTCTCCGCGAAGGTCCGGCCCGTATAGGGGATCACCTCCTTGGAGAAATAAAGCGCGCGGCCCGTGCGGTCGAACACCGCCGTGGTCCCCCCGACCCGCCCTGCGGCGCGGTCCTCCATGAAGGCGGCATGGGCCTCCACGTCGCAGCGCAGCACCGGGGTCGCCACGTCGAAGGCGGGGTCGACCATGGCGTCGCGCAGCGCCTCGAGGAACCAGGGCGGGGTCAGAGGCGCGTCGCCCTGCAGGTTCACCACCACATCGGGGTCGGTGGTCAGCCGGGGCAGGGCGGCGGCGCAGCGCTCCGTTCCGTTCCGGCAGCTCTCCGGCGTCATCACCACCGTCGCGCCGAACCCCTCCGCCGCCTCGCGGATGCGGTCGTCATCGGTGGCCACCACCACCTCCGAAAACCCCTGCGCCGCCATCCCGGCCTCCCAGGCCCGCTGGATCAGGGATTTGGAGACCCCGTCCGCCCCCCTCAGCGCCTGCAGCGGCTTGCCGGGGAAACGCGAGGACTTGTAGCGGGCGGGGATGACGATGGCGGCTTTGGGGGCGGCGCGCATGGGGTTCACGCGTCCTTCAGCTCGACGCCGGGGGCGAAGCAGATGAAATGCGGGTTGCCGAAGCCGGGCTTGCCGTATTTCAGCGCCCCCCCCTCCCACGCATGCACTTCGCCGCCCGCCGCCCGCAGCACCGCGTCGCCGGCGGCCGTGTCCCATTCCATCGTGCGGCCGAGCCGCGGGTAGAGATCCGCCTCCCCCGCCGCCAGCAGGCAGAATTTCAGGGACGAGCCCGCCGACAGGAAATCCGCCACCTGATAGCGCGAGATATAGGCGTCCGTCGCCGCATCCCGGTGCGATTTCGACGCCACGACCCGCAGCGCGGCGTTGTCGGGGGTCGAGACCTTGAGCGGCGTCCGCCCGGTCCCGTCCGGCTTCATCTCCTCGGCGCCGCCCTCGGGCAGGGTCCGGAACAGCCGGCCGAGCACCGGCGCATAGACCACCCCCGCGGTCGGCACGCCGTCCTCGACCAGCGCGATGTTCACGGTGAACTCGCCGCGGCGCTGCACGAATTCCTTGGTCCCGTCGAGCGGATCGACGATGAGGAACGTGGACACGGTCTGCCCATGCGTCGCCGCCTGCTCCTCGGTCACCAGCGCGAGGTCCGGGAACGCCTTGCGCAGCCCGGCCGAGATCAGCGCGTCGGCGCGCTCGTCGGCTTCGGTGACGGGGCTTTCGTCGGATTTCGATTTCACGTCGAAATCGGGCGAGGCGTAGACCTCCAGGATCGCCTCACCCGCTTCGAGCGCGAGTCTGGTGAAGATATCGGTGATCGCCTGACGGTCCATATCGGGTCCCCTCGTCGTTCCGCACACGACCTGAGGTTTGCCGCGGAGCGGGCCCGGTGTCGAGGGGCGGGGGGACGCAGGGGCGTCAGAGCTCGGGATCGTCGTCTTCCGCAAACGCCTCCGGCGGGTCGAGCGCATCGGCGAGCAGGTCGGCGGACTTCCCGAGCGCCTTTTGCAGAACTTCGCGGATGGCCTCCCATTCCTCCGACTCGAAGAAGTCCTTGCCCGCCTTCCAAACGATCTGGCCTTCCTTAACGACGCGGGCGAGACCGGTAAGCCGCGCGGCCATCCCAATGAGTCCACGCATGATGCGGCGCCCCCGGCTCTGGGCCTCGCCGGGACGCTCCTTCTCCGCGTCGATCTCCTCAATCGCCGCATCGGCGACATCGGCGAGCGATCCGTCGGCGATCTTCGCGTCTTCCAGCGCGCGCATCTTCTCGCGCAGGTCCTCCACCGTCTCGCGCAGCGCTTCGAGGTCTGCGTCGGCGCGGACCGGGGGCAGGGCGGCGTCGCGGCGACGCTCCAGCTCTCCGGGCGGCTCGAAGTAGGGTTTCACGTCGTCATGATGCGTGACCAGCGCTTCCAGCCCGCCGATGAATCCCGGCCGCATCATCTGGTCGAACTCCCCCCGGTCGGAGGAGCGCAGCGCGCTGTCGAGCCGACGGATCGGCGGCTCCAGCTCGAACAGGTTCACCGGCGCATGGTCGAGCCGCGCTCGGTAGCGGCGCAGGGCCTTGAGGAACTCGTCCGGCACCTGCCCCGAAGCCGCGGCGTCCGCCGCATCCTCAAGCAGGTCGTCGACGCTGACCCGCAGCCCGTCAAGCCGCTGCGCCTGCGCCTGTGGGTCGACTTGGCCCGCCCCACCGGGACCGAGCCGGTCGACGGCGATGAGCCGCCTGCCATCCACGCCTTCTCGCAGGCGAAGATCGACCCGGCTCGCTTCGGCGAAGCGTTTCTCAATCTCCGAGTCCGCGTCTTCCCCACGCTCCTCCGCCCGCCCCCGCAACCACTCGATCACCTCCCGCGCCTGAACCTCAGGCGATTTCTGCGAGATCAGGCCCAGCTCCGGATCGCCCTCCGCCGCCGGGGTTCCTTCGATGCCTAGCGCCTTGGCCGTCCCGCCTGCAAAGTGGCTGATCCTCAAAAGCGGAGCAATGTCCGCGACCTGCGTGCAGCCGAGGTAGAGGCTCTGCAGCCCGACGCATGCGGCGAGGGGCGCGATGTCCGCGACCTGCGTGTTGAAGAGGTTGAGGCTCTGCAGTCCGACGCATGCGGCGAGGGGCGCGATGTCCGCGGCCTGCGTGTCGCTGAGGGAGAGCGACTGCAGCCTGACGCATGTAGCGAGGGGCGCGAGGTTCAAGACCTTCGTTTCATTGAGTAGGAGGACCTGCAGCGCGCCACATGCCGCGAGGGGCGCGATGTCCACGACCTGCGTGCCCCAGAGGTCGAGGCTCTGCAGTCCAACGCATGCGGCGAGAGGTGCGATGTCCGCGACCTGCGTGTCGCTGAGGACGAGCCTCTGCAGCCCGACGCATGCGGCGAGGGGTGCGATGTCCGCGACCTGCGTGCCGCTGAGGTGGAGGCTCTGCAGCCCGACGCATGCGGCGAGGGGCGCGATGTCTGACAGCGCTTCGTTAACTCCAAGATTCAGGTCGAGCAGCTTGGTCAGGCGCGCCAGCGGCGAAAGATCCTTGGCGCCGGTTTTGCGAAGGTTGAGCCGGCGAAGACCGGTCGCCTCCGCCAGCGGCGCCAGCGAGGCGATGGTCTGGCGTGGGGTGTGGTGTTTGCCGTCCGGCGTTGTGGCGGCTCCCACCTCGACCCCGACCAGGCCCTCGATCTCCCCCAGTCCCGGCGGGATCGCCTTCAGCGCGCCGAGGTCGCTGAACCAGATCGTCTCGCGGTCCTGTCGGTCCGTCGCGTCGCGGGTCAGGCGGATGCGGCGCAGCGCCTCCGCATAGGCGGCGTTGGGATTCCTCTCCCACGCCTTCCGCCCGTATTCGATCTCCAGCACCGCGCCGCCCCCGTCGCCCTGAACCAATCCTGACGACAGGAACCCGCGCCCGCCCCCCGGTCAAGCGCGCCAATGCCTGACTCTTTCACCTGGCATACGCCCGGCGCACGCCCGGTGCACGCATGTCACCCCCCTCGAATCCGCACGAAAAAGGCCCGGAGCGTCTCCGCCCCGGGCCCGGTCTCCTGGCATTCCAAACGGGTCAGTCGACCTGGTCGGCGCTCTCGGCGTTGAGCTGCTCGTACTTCTCCGCGCCGATCCGGCCCAGCAGGTCGAGCTGGGTTTCGAGGTAGTCGATATGACCTTCCTCGTCCGCCATCAGCGTCTCGAACAGGTTCTTCGACACGAAATCGCCGACGCTCTCGCAATAGCTGCGGGCTTCGGCATAGAGCGCGCGGGCCTCGTGCTCGGCGGCCAGATCGCATTCCAGCGTCTCCTTCACCGTCTCGCCGATGCGAAGCGGATCAAGGACTTGCAGGTTGGGATGGCCGCCCAGGAACAGGATCCGGTCGATGAACTTGTCGGCGTGGTGCATTTCCTCGATCGACTCGGCGCGGGACTTGGCGGCGAGCTTGCCCACGCCCCAGTCGGCCTGAAGCCGGAAATGGAGCCAGTACTGGCTGACCGCGGTGAGCTCGCTGCGCAAGCCCTTGTTGAGGTAGTCGATGACCTTGGGGTCGCCCTTCATGTCCGTCTCCGTTTCTCGGGTTTGCGAAGCCCGCGAAGCACGGGCGGCACCCCGGTGTTTTCGTCGGCGCGCAGGACCCCCACGAACAAGGCGGCGCATCCGCCGCATTCGGGGCGCTTGCCCAGCGCGCGGTAAACCTTGCCCGGCGTGATCAGGCCATGCGGGTCGGCCGCGCGCATCCAGGCGACGGCCGCCTGGATGTCCGAGGAGCGTATCCGGGCGCAGTGACACACGATCATAGGGCGGTTTCCCGTTCCGTCGAGCGAAGAGTCCCGTTCCGGGCGACTGGAACGAGCATTCCTTCAACATGGCGTGGGTCCCGACATTCGCCAAGTGAAAACCGACTGAATTCCTCGGAATAGCGTCGCACCCTGCGGACGCTCGGTCGAAACGGCATGCCGCCGATGCGAGGCGACGGTTCGCGCCGCAAGGGACGGCGCGGGCCGTGGAGCGCCGTCGTCTTGCGCGCGACCTCAGGCCGCGACCGGGAACGGCCAGAGGCGCGCGCGCCGCCCCCTCGCCTCGGCCCGCCCGGCGCCCTAGGCTCCGCCCCCGACGCGGCCCCGGATGCGGCCGCCCGGGAGAGAAACGCATGACCTACACGACCCTGCGCTACGACGTCGAAGACGCCATCGCCACCGTCACCCTCGACCGGCCCGACCGGCTGAACGCCTTCACGGTGGAGATGGCGGCCGAGATCCTCGCCACGCTGGACCGCGCCGACGCGGACCCGGAGGTCCGCGCCGTGATCTTCACCGGCGAGGGCCGGGCCTTCTGCGCCGGCATGGATCTTTCCACGGGCGGCAACGTCTTCGGGCTGGACGAGAGCGTCGACCCGACGGGGCCGGAGGCGGCGAAGATCCGCGACACCGGCGGCACCATCACGCTGCGCATCTTCCGCATGACCAAGCCGGTGATCGCCGCGATCAACGGCGTCGGCGTGGGCATCGGCGCCACCATGCCGCTGGCGATGGACGCGCGGATCGTGTCGTCGAAGGCCCGCATCGGCTTCGTCTTCGCCAAGATCGGGGTGTGCATGGAGGCCTGCTCGTCCTGGTTCCTGCCCCGCCTCGTGGGCATGTCCACCGCGCTCGACTGGGCGATGTCGGGCGAAATTCTGTCCGCCGAGGCGCTTCTGCGCGGCGGATACGCCACCAAGGTGGTGGAGCCCGAGGAGCTGATGGCGACTGCGCGGGCCACCGCCCGGCGCTATATCGATGGGGTCTCGCCGGTCTCGGTCGCGGTCAACCGGCAGCTCCTGTGGCGGATGGCGGGGGCTTCGCACCCGATGGAGGCGCACCAGCTCGACAGCCGCGCGATCTTCCAGATGTCGATGGAGGACGGGAAGGAGGGCGTGACCTCGTTCGGCGAGAAGCGCGCGCCGGTCTATTCCAAGGTCCCGCCGACCGACATGCCGGCCTTCTTCGACTGGACCTCGGAGCCCGCGTTCAAGTGAGCGCCGCCCTCAGCCCGGCGGGGTTTTTCGCCGGGCCGAGGGCTCCAACAGCTGCGCGCGCAGATGTTTCGCGATGCGCAGCGCGTGGCGGCGACGCCAGGCGCCAGGGCTGAGCGCCAGCCCCGCCAGAGCGGTGACGAAGGCGCCGACGCGCCCTCCCGGCCCGGTGGCGAGCGGGCGGCGCCATTTTCCCAATCGCGCCTCGATCCAGACCTCCCGCTCGGCGTCGATGTCGAGCCCGGCCGCCTTCGCTCGCCCCGCGAGGTGCTTGCCGATGGGTCGACGATGGGCGACCGGGGCCGCGTCCACGATCCCCACCGCGCCCGGCATCGCGAAATCCTGCCAGACGAAATCGAGCCCCTTGGCGGCCGGGCGTCCCGCCATCTCGGGCAGGGCGGCGCGCAGGACGGCGGGGCTCATCAGCGGAGCCATCAGCTCGACGAAATCGGTGCGGCGAATGCGGGTCAGCGGGTTCCGCACCGTGATGAAATGCGAGATCTGGCTGTCGGGCGTCAGCGCGGGTTGGCAGAGGGCGAGGCCGGCTTCGCCCGCCAGCCGGAACAGGCGTGAGACGGTCGTCTCATCGGCCTCGATGTCGTCGTCGGGCAGCCAGATCAGGGGGGCGCGGTCAATCAGCCCGGGGTTCGCGCTCAGCACCCGGTGCAGGGCGTCCCATTTGCCGCCGGGCTCCGGGAACACCGCGTCCGGCTCGAACTCGGCGAGGTCGGGAAGATCCTGATAGGGCGCGAGCACCAGATCCCAGTCCCGCGCGGCCCGGGGCGTCTTGGCCCAGCCGGAGACGCGGTGCTCCGCCCCGATCCGCAGAATGACCAGCGCGCGGGGGGCGCCCGGGCGGGGCGCGGCGAAGCGTGCGGCCCAGGCTTCGGGCGTTCGTGCGGCGTCGAGACCCTCGGCCCAGGCGCGCCCCGCCGCGGCGCGTTGAAGGGCGTAGCGGGCGACCAGCGCCAGCGCCCGCCCGCTCTGGCGCAGGGCGAGCCCGGAGCGGGGGCGATGCAGACGGAACCAGGCGTCCTCGCGCCCGGCGCGGATATGGGCCAGCATCTGCACCGCGCCGGGGGCGGCCGAACGCTCCGCGATGACCGCGAAGGGGGCGGGCGAGGGCGCGCGGGCCAGCCCGACCAGCGCCGCCCCCAACGCCCGGGCGAAACCGGCGGCATGGGCGGCGGTGGTCGCGGGGCGCGGCGGCGCGAGGCGGGGGAGGGGAGGGGGCGTTCCGACGACCTCGGGCGCAAACCCCGCGCCCTCCGCCAGCACCGCCTCATGCACCGCGTCGGCGGGGCGGGCCAGGATCGTCGGCCCCTCCAGGAAATCGCGCAGCGCCGCCATCCGCCAGGCGGCGCAGGCGGGGTCGCCCGACAGCGCAGGGGTCAGCAGGCGCTCGGCCAGATCCAGCGGCCCTGGCATCCCCCCCGCCCCGCCATGCGCCGCGCACCAGCCGAGGCGGTTGCGCAGGTCGTAATAATGCTGCCAGCTGGTGGCCTTGGCGTAGAACGGTTCATGCCAGACGCCGAGGCCCGGAGGCGTGCAGGTCGGCGCGCCGGCGGCGGCGAGGCGACGCGCATAATCGGCGTCGTCGCCGCGCAGGAACACCGGAACCGGGGGACCGGCGCGGCGCGCGGCGTCGCGCGGGATGGCGAAGAACCACCAGCCGTTGAAATCCACCGGGGCGGCGCCGGAGAGCAGCGCGGCCGGCGCCTCGGCCAGATCCGCGTCATGGCCCACCGGGCGCACCACCCCGAAGCGGCCGATCACCGCCCCCGCCTCGTGCATTCGCCCCGGCCTGCGTGCGTCGAGCATCGCGCCGCCTACCGAAGCCGGGTTTTTCAGCCGCGCAAGCGTCTGCGCCAGCCGCGGGATCATCCGCGCATCAAGAAGTATGTCGTCGTCCATCATCAGGTGATGACCCGGCCCGGGCTCGGCCGCCAGCGCTTCGGCAAGGCCGCGGGCGAAGCCGCCGGCGCCGCCGAGATTGGGTTGCGAATGCACCTGGAAGAGAGGCGCCGCCAGCGTCTCGCGCAGGGCGGGGTCGGCGAAATCGGGGCCCTGGTTGACCACGAGGACCCGGGCGAGGCTCGGCTCTGCGCAGTCCGCCAGCGCGGCGGTCAGCGCGGCCATCGCCGGCTCGCGTCCGAAGGCGCAGAGGCCGACGGTCAGGCGCCCGGAGGGGCCGGGCGGCGGAACGGCCGTCGCCCAGCGCGCGCCATCGAGCCGGGCGGGGCCGCGGGCCGAAATCTCGGCCCAAAGGCGCCCGGGTTCGGCGGGTTCAGGCAGGGTGAGACGGCCGTCTCCCTCGCCCTCGGCCTGAGCGATCAGCGCGGGCGGGCCGCCAAGCGGGGGCGCCGAAAAGATCGAGACGCTCAGCGGCCCCGCCCCCCGCCACGCGAAGACCAGCGGATCGGGGACGGCATGGGCGCGCCACCAGGCGAGCGGAAAGGCGTTGAACCAGGTGTCGGTCGACACGGCCTCGCCGGGCGCAAGCTCCAGCGGGAACGCCCCGGCGCGCCCCTTCAGCCACAGCGCGTCCGGCCCCGGACCGGCGGGGTCGAGCACGTCGCGCAGGGTGTGCAGCGGCTCCATCGCGCGCGGCGCCGCTCAGGCGGCGCGCCGCCGCTCCAGAAACGCTTGCGCCGCGTCGAGCGCCCGGCCGATGGTCACGTCCATGTCGAGGTATTGATAGGTGCCGAGCCGGCCCACGAACGTGACGCCGTCGAGCGCCGCGGCGCGCTCCTCGTATTGGGTCAGCAGCTTCTTCTCGTCGAGCAGGCGGATCGGGTAATAGGGGATGTCCTCGGGCCCGCAGAGGCGCGAATATTCGCGGAACACGATGGTGTCTTCGTGGCTCTCCCATGGGGCGAAGTGCTTGTGCTCCGAGATCCGGGTGAACGGCACGTCGGGGTCGCCGTAATTCATCACCGCGCAGCCCTGGTAGTCGCCGGTCGCGCGCTCCGCCTCGAAATCCAGGGTCCGGTAGCCGAGCCGGCCTAGATCGTAGCCGAACCAGCGGTCCAGCGGGCCGGAGTAGAACACGTGGTCGAAGGCCTCGGACTGGTCCTCCCACCGGGCGCCCAGCCGGGTTTCGATCAGCGGATGGTCGAGGATCGCCTCGACAATCGGGGTGTAGCCGTGGCGGGGCATGCCCTGATGGGGATGGTTGAAGTAGTTGTCGTCATAGTTGAAGCGCAGCGGCAGGCGCTTGAGGATCGAGGCCGGCAGATGCGTCGGCTCCATCCCCCATTGCTTGAGCGTGTAACCGTGGAAGAACGCCTTATAAAGCTCGGGCCCGACGAAACGCAGGGCCTGTTCTTCGAAGCTCTGGGGGTCTTCGATCTCCATCGAGGCGCGGGACTCGATGAACGCCTTCGCCTCGGCCGGCGAGAAGGTCTTCCCAAAGAACTGGTTGATGGTGTGCAGGTTGACGGGCAGCAGGTAGACGGCGCCCCCCACCGTGGTCTTCACCCGGTTCACGAAGGGCATGAATTCGCCGAAGCGGTTCACATAATCCCAGACCCGTTCGTCGCCGGTGTGGAAAATGTGGGGGCCGTAGCGGTGGACCAGCACGCCGGTCTGGGGGTCGCGCTCGGTATGGCAGTTGCCGGCGGGGTGGTCGCGCTCGTCGATGACCAGGCAGGGCAGCCCCGCCTCGGCCAGCTGCCGCGCGATCACGGCGCCCGAGAAACCTGCGCCGACCAGACAGATGCGTCCCATGGATCCCCGTTCCCGCCGCCCGTGCGATATGCCGATCCCCGCCCCCTGGACAGGCGCGCGAACCCTAGCAGCGGCGCCGGCGGGCGGCAACCGAGGGGCCAGGTCGCAGGCGCGCGAGCGCGGCGCGCCGGGCCAGGCCGTGAGATTGACAGCGTCGGGCGGGCCATGTCACTCGGACCTCGCCCGCGGATCCGTCCGCGACGCTCAGGGGAACGCCGGTTCATGACCCGTCTCATCTTGCATATCGGCGCGCCCGCCGCCGGGGCCGCGCCCCTCCAGCTCCGCATCGCGCGAAGGGCGGAGGCGCTGGAACGGGCCGGCGTCGCCTGGCTCGACGCCTCCGATCTGGTGGGCGGACGGCCCAATCTCGACGCGATGGTGGCTCTGGAAGGGCAGGGCGCGGGGTTCCGCGCGCGGCTCGGCCTGCGCCGGGCGCTGGCGCTCTGCGCGCCGCGGGCCGAGATGAACATCGGGTCGAGCGAGCGGTTGTGGTGGCTGGACGATCCGGCGGTGATCGCCGCGTTCGCCAAGGGACTGCGCGAGGTCCATGACCGGGTGGACATCGTCGCCTGCCTGCCGCGCCAGGACCGGATGCTGGTGGCGCAGCGGGGGCCGGCCTCGGCCCCGCGCGCGCTGACCCCGGCGGCGCGGGCCTGGGGGACCGAGCCGCGGGCGCTGCCGAGCTGGCGACCCGAGATCGCCGCCCGGCTCGACCATGCCGCCCGGCTTGCCATGTGGCGCGACGCTTTCGGGGCGGATGCGGTGCAGGCGATGATCGATCCGCGCGATGCGCCCGAGCCGGCGAAAGCGCCGCGGCTCGGCGCCGTGCTGGCCGCGCTCGCCGGAACGCCTGCGGAGGCTTTCGGCCCCGAGCCGCCGCTGCGCCCGCGTCGCGGGATCTGTTCCGCAAAAGCGCTGATGACGCTCGAGGCGCGCGAGGCGGGGCTGGGCGCGCGCGAACGTCGCCAGATCGCCGCTGCGGCGCCTCAGGACAGCCCGCCGCTCGCGCCCGCGCGCGCGGAGGCGGCGGCCTTGCTCGCCCGTTGCGAGCCCGCCAACGCCCGGCTCGCCGAATGGCGCGGGCCCGACGGCGCGCCGCTGCGCTTTTCCGATGACGTGTCGGCCTGGCCCGAGACCGCGACCGACCGGCTCGACCCCGAGACCGGTCGGGCCCTGCGCCGGATCGTGCTGGAGATGCTGGGCCGGATGGGCGAGGCGCAGAAGGCCGCCGGGCTGGTGCGGACCCGTCCTGCGCGGCTCGGCCCCGAAGCCGGGCGCCAGGCCGGCCGCAAGGTCGGCGAAGTGCGCGAAGAGGCCGCATGGGGCGATCTCGGCTGGCGCAAGCGGGTCCGCCGGCGCAAGCGGCTGGCGGAGGCCGGGAAGCTCTGAGCCGCCCGCGCCGGCCTAAGGAGCGGACTCATATCGACGCGATCCAGATTCGGACGGCCGCGAGCTTGAGGGCTGCGAGATAGTTTTCGGGTCTTCGGTCGTATCGCGTGGCCAGCCCACGGAACTGCTTGATCTGGTTGAAGAAGCGCTCGACCAGGTTCCGCTGGCGATAGACCCATGGGCTGAAGCTGAAAGCATCCTTGCGGATCACGCGGGGCGGGATGTTCGCCCAGACGCCTCGGGCTTTCGCGCCGTCGCGGATCGGGTTGGTGTCGTAGGCGCGGTCGGCGATCAGGGTCGCGCCGGGGTCCGGATCAGCGACGAACTCGGTTCCCACCGGCGCGTCGCCCGCCTGGCCTGGCGTCAGCTTCAGGCGGATGGGGCGGCCTTCTGCGTCGACCAGGGCGTGGATCTTCGTCGTCAGCCCGCCACGGGAATGTCCCATGCAACCATGGTCGCGGTCGTCCGACCCCCCCTTTTTTCCGCGGCCCCGTGCTGGTGGACGCGGACGCAGGAGCTGTCGATCATCACGATGTCGCCGTCACAGGCCTCTGAGATCGCTTCCAGAATGCTGTCCCAGACCCCGGCCGCACGCCACCGCGTGAAGCGGTTGCAGAGCGTGGTGCGCGGGCCGTAGCGCTCGGGCACGTCCCGCCACGGCGTTCCGGCGCGGAACCTCCACAGGATGCCGTTGATCACCCGACGGTCGTCCACCCGCGGCACGCCGCGCGACTTCTGCGGCAGCAGCGGCTGGATGATCGCCCATTCCCGGTCGCTCAGTTCATGGCGGCGCATCGAAACCTCCTCCTCTCGGAGGTTGAATCAAATCTGCGCCGTCAGGGGAATCCCGCTTATGGGGCCAGACCCTAGTCCTGCGGCGCATCCATGCCCAGACGCTTGCGCCAGGCGGATTCGGCGATCAGCGGCAGATCTTCGCGCCCGAACGCCTCGCGCAGCGCCGGCAGGCGCGCGACGAAAGCGGCGAAAGCGGTCTCGAATTTCGCGTTGTTCGCGTAGAACCGCGCCGGGTCGCGCTTCAGCCGATAGCCGAGGCCGGATTTCGGATCCACCACCAGCGCCTCGCGCCGCAGGAACACCTGGTTGGTGCGGAACCTGCCCTCCAGCGGGAACAGGGCGAGCTTTGTGTGGAACATGAAATCCGGCGCGCGATGGCCGTTATCGGTCAGCTTGCGGATGAGTTTCCAGATGCCCGACGTGTGCTTCTTCTCGCTCACCGGGGTCACCCGCGCCCGGCGCCAGCGCATCGGGCGCACGTCGCTTTCCAGCGGCGCCAGCGCCTTGATCTGGGCGCGCTTGGCGACCATCTCGGGGTCCTCGTCCCAGAATTCGGGCCCGCGGGTCACGTCCTCGATCGCCTGGATCACTGCGGCGGCCGAGCCGTAATGGTAGCTCTCGTTCCACTGCCGGAACAGGAACCACAGCTGGTTGCGCAGGGTCTTGTCATCGTCGGGGAGCGACTTGTGCAGCAGCATCTGCATGACGTGGTAGCGGCTGTCGAGATAGGCGGTCAGCGGGCTGCGCTTGGAGACGAAATCGTCCTGGTGCGAGGCGACGCCGGTCAGGGTGCGGATGTCGAAGTCATTGGCGAGGCTGAAGAACACGTCGTCGCCGCGCACGAAGAACGGGAAGGGCAGCTTTTCGACCTGGGCGAGCGGAAAGCAGAAATACCACCAACCGGCATAGCGGTTCTCGAGCTGACCCAGCGGCCGGGTCGTGCCGACCACCTGCTCGAACCGGCGCAGGTTCACGTCCTTCTGCAGCGGAACGCAGAGCTTGTCGAAAAGCGCCGTGTTCTCCCAGATCTTCCAGCGTTCCTTGGCCGGGATCATCGCGCCCGCGATCGCCGCGCGCGGGTCGCGGGCGAGGCGCAGGGCGGCGATGGTGCGGCGCAGGTTCTCGGCGAAGAACTCGGCGTCGTCGTCCATGAAGAGGACATGGGTGGCGCGCCCGCCGTCCTTCGCCTCCAGCAACCCCCGGGTGAACCCCCCGGCCCCGCCGAGATTGCGGTTCTTGATGACCCGCGCGCCGTCGAAGGGCACGGCGTCCGTCGCGCCGCCATTGTCCACGACCGTCAGCGAAAACCGCTCGGCCACGTCCGGATTGGCCTTCATGTAGGCGTCGAGCCGGGCGCAGGAGGCCTGGACCTCCGCGTCGCGCCGGAAGGTGGTGATCACCGCGGCGACATGCACGTCGCGAACGCGCGCGGCGGGGGCGCGGACCAGCCAGTCGGCCTCGCGCAGGATCACGGCGCGCCTGGCGACGATGCGGAAATGCACGAGCCCGGGGTCGACCAGGCGCGGCAGTTCGATCTCCAGCGGCTCGCCGGCCCGCAGATCGAAGGACCGCGTGACCAGCAGCTCGTCGTCGCGGTCGAGCCGGGTCATGCCGACCCGCAGCATCCCCGCGCCGCGGCCGCGCAGGCGCAGCACCACCCGGTCGCCGGGGCCGAGATCGTAGCCCGAGGCCGGGAAGGCGTTGAACCAACTGTCGAAGCGCAGGCGGGCGTCGGGGCGGATGAAGTAGCCGCCCTCCGCCGCATCCCAGCCGGCCCCGCCGACGCCGCGATGGAAGAGGCGCGGCTGCGAATTGATCCCGGCTTCGGGGGCGAGCAGGCGCTGGACGAGGATCTCGACCGTTCCCGACCCCTCCGCGGCGGCGGAAGGCGCATCGGCGGCGACGGCGTCGGAAGAGGTCTGATCCATGGGTCTCGCCTGTTCGTGGGTCTTGCGCCGCGCCGAAACGTCCCGGCGCACGTTCGGCACGCCCTGCGTCTCGTAGTCCGAAGCGTCGGGACGCGGCAAGCCCTGCGCGCCCCGCGCCCGGCCCGCGTCGCCCCGAAACGCGCTGGTTTCGGCCTGGACCAATCTCCGAGCCGGGGTTTCGCCGCTTCCGCGCCCGGATTTCGCCGCGCCCGCCCGCGAGATCTCGTCGCCCCCACCCGCCTGTTGACGCGGCGCGCGTGCGAGCATGGTTGAGACGTGGCCCGCAATGGCCTAGCACGTGGCGAGTGGACGAGGCTGCGCGTCGCCCGCATCCGTCCCACCGGACCGCAGGGCCATGCCCCCGGTCCCGGCTCGAAGCGCGAGGAGCTCCGTGACCAAACGTCTCTGCCTGCATGTGGGCGACTGCAAGACCGGCAGCACCTCGATCCAGACCGTGCTTCAGGCGGGCGCCTTCGAGAGCCCCGAGCGGTCCGTGCTCTATCCGGTCGAGCCGGGTCGGCTGCATCACTGCGCGCTGGCGGCCACGCTCTTCAAGCCGCGGCTGAAGGCGCGCCGGGCGGCGTCGTTCAAGAAGCTCGGCGCCCGTCTCGATGCGTCGGACGCCGATCTCGCCATCGTGTCGGGGGAGTGGTTCGAATACGCGGACCCCGAGATGCTGGAGCGGGTGCTGCGCCGCCGTCTGCCGAACTACGCCGCGGATGTGCGGGTGGTCGCCTATGTGCGCCCCCATGCCGAGCGGCTGGTGTCGAGCTTTCAGGAACGCGCCAAGCTGGGCCATGCGGTGGGCAGCCTGAAGGCGTTCCATGCCAGTTCGCGCGCCAAGGGCCTGTTCGAATACGCCCCCAGGCTGCGACGCTGGCGCGACGTGTTCGGCGACCGCTACACGGTGCGGCCGATGGTGCGCGCGCGGCTCGCGGGCGGCGACGTGGTGCGCGATTTCCTTGAGCTCGCGCTCGACGGGGCGCCGGTGACGGTGGGCAAGACGGCGGCGGCGAACACCTCGCTCGGCGCGCGCGATCTCGCCTTCGTGCTGGCGATGCATCGCGGCGGCAAGCTGCCCTCGCAGGCGGTGCGCCATCTGTCCTGGGCGCTGCAGGAGCTGAGCGGGACCGCCCCCGGCGGGGGCGACAAGCTGCGGCTCGACCGGGCGCTGCTGGCCGAGGTGCGGGCCGACTACATCGACGACGCCCGCGCGCTCGACGCGGAGTTCTTCGGCGGCGATGATTTCCAGAAGGCCTTCGACCGGGCGGCGGCGGAGGCGGTGGACAAGCCGCAGGTGATCGCGCCTGAAAAGCTGCTGAGCGCGGAGGAGCTGCGCCGTTGCACCGCCGTCGCCCGCGCCTTGCGCGAAATGGCGCGCGAAGCCGCCCGGTCCCGCGTGCGGATCGACGAGCTGGAAACCGCGGCCGGCGTGCTGTCGGACGGCGACGACGAGGACGACGAGACCCAGGCCGAGGACGCCGCGGCCGAGGCCCGGCGCCCCGCGAAGCGGCGCGCGCCGGCATGACCGGCCGCACGGCTTCGGACGCGGCCGGCGAGGAGGCGCGCGCATGGACCTGATCCTGTTCATGGGCCACCACAAGGTCGGCTCGTCGGCGCTGCAGCTGTTCCTCGCGCGCAACTGGCTGGCGCTGGCGCGGGCCGGGATCCTGTATCCTTCGGTGGAGGCGCAGGGCCTTGCGGCCAACCTCGCCGCCGCGGTCGCATCGGGGCGCCCGGCGCCGCGCGGGGCGATCGGGGCCAAGAAGCTGCGCGCGCCCCTGCGTCTGAACGAACGCGAGCCGCATAACGCCTTCGCTTTCCGGCTGATGCATGACGACTCGGGCCGGGCGATCCCGCCCTGGCATCCGAAGCTGCCGCACAGCGCCCAGATGTTCCGCGCCATCCGCACCCAGGTCGAGGCGCTGCAGCCGCGCGCCGTGGTGCTGTGCTCGGAGGTCTTCGCCAATTTCGGGGCCGATCACCCGGCGCTGCTGGAGAAACTCGCCACCGCGCTGCCCGGCGCGAAACGGGTGCGGATCCTGTGCACCCTGCGCCGGCCCGACACCTATCTGGTGTCCTGGCACGGCCAGCGCCTGAAATTCGGTCACACGCTGCCGCCGCTGCGCGCGGGCGGGCTCGACATCTACTGGAAGGGCATCCATTTCGACTATCGCCGGATGCTGGAGCCCTGGTTCGCGGCCTTCCCCAACGCCGAATTCGACCTGCGCGACTACGCCGACGTGCTGGCCGCGGGCGGCTCGATCGCCGATTTCGCGGCCCGCGCGCGGGTGGAGCTGCCTGACGGGCTGGAAGAGGTGCGCTCGGCCAATCCCTCGGTGCATCCGGCGCTGATGGAAGTGGCGCGGCGGGCGAATGCGGAGCTGGACGAGACCAGCTCCCGGCTGCTGCGCGACCATCTGATCAAGGTCGGCGACAAGCTGACCGATGTCGGCGCGCGGGAGATCGAGATGTTCGGGCCGCAGAACCGCGTGCTGATGGCGGAGCGTTTCGCCCCGATCGACGCCTGGCTGGGCGAGCGGGCGGGGCGGCGCGGCTTCTTCCCCGATCTCGGCAAGGTCGGCCTGGCGGCGCCGGTGGCTGAGATGGATGCGGGCCGCGCGGCGCTGGAGCGTTTGCGCAAGTCGCGCGACCTGCGCGATCTGCCGGCGGCGGCGCGGGACTTCGTGGCGGGCCTGACGCTGGTCTGAGCGGCAGGGCGCCCGCTCCGCCGGTCTGCCGCCGCCGGGGAAGCGGCGGGCGAGCGCCGGCCGTTCAGCCTGCGGCGAATGTGCGCCGCACGGCGCCGATCAGCAGCAGGTTGCCCAACGGCGCGGTGAGCGCGAGCCATGGCCCGTGCGGCCCCTCGCCGTTCTCCCACAGCAGCGTCCAGGGCAGGCCGAGCGGGATCAGGTACGCGCCCGCGAGCGGATCACGCTCCGCCCCCATCAGTCCCCAGGCGCCGATGACGAAGAGGCTGAGCGCGAAGATATAGGCGGCCGCGTAGGTCCAGATCACGAACTGGTAGAGGCGTTGGGCCATGTCCGCATTCCTTCGCCGTCGTTCCGCAGCTGCCGCTTCGGCGCGTGCTGCGCGAAGGCGGCGAGGCCGGGCCGGCCGCATCGGGCCGATTCGCCCGAGCCGCGTCGGGCGCCGCATTCTCACCGGAGCGCCGCCGCGGCTCACCGCCCAGATAGGCGTCGACGCCACGCTTATCCAGCCCCCAGCGGACGTATCATGGTCCAAATCCGACCACAACCTCGCCATGTCGGGATCGCCTTGGGGTTGATCGCGACGGATTCGACCCGGGTGGGGCCGGCCGCGGGACGCGCCGTGCTCAGGCTCCGGCGGTCTCGGCGAGACGGGCGCGGGCCATGTCGCGCAGCTCGGATTTGCGGATCTTCACGCCATTGGCGCTTTGCGTCACCGGGAAGGCGTCGATGGGGAAGAGCCGCGCCGGCGCCTTGAAATGGGCGAGACGGACGGCGGCTTCGGCGAGGGCGGCGGTCTCGTCGAACGGGCCTTCGGGGATCACGAAGGCCACGGGGCGCAGGCGGCCGCCGATCTCCATCCCCACAACTTGCGCGTCGCCGACGCCGGCGACGCCGCGCAGCGCCTCCTCGATCTCGGCCGGATCGACGAGGAACCCCGACAGCCGGATCGCGTCGCCGCCGCGCGCCGCATAGACGAAGGAGCCGTCGGCTCGCAGATGGCCGATGTCGCCGGAGCGGTAGAAGCCCTCCGCATCAACCGCCTTCGCCGTCGCCTCCGGGTTCTCGAAATAGCCGAGGAACGAGGTATCGCAGCGGAATTCCAGCTCGCCGGTCTCCCCCTGCGGCAACAGCGCGCCGGTCTCGGGGTCGCGGACGCGGATCTCGGCGCGGGGGCCCGACGCGGGGACGCCGCCGCCCTTGAGCCGCTCGGCCACCGGCTGGGACATGGGCTGGATGCTGAACAGGGCGTGGAGTTCTGAGGCGCCGTAGACCCCGCGCAGCGGCACGCCGCGCTCGGCCGCGCCGCGCAGGATGTCGCCGAGGCCGGGGGTGAAGGATCCGAAGCCGCAGCAGGCGGCGGCGGCGAGGGCGGGCTCGTCCAGCTCGATCAGGCGGCGGAACATCTCGTCGGAGCCGAAGATGTGGCTCAGCGCGTGTTCGCGGATGATGCGGGCGGCGGCGGCTGCGTCGAACTGGGCCATCATGTGGGCGGGGGCGCCGCCCGCGACCGCGGCGAGGAAGGACGACAGCCCGAACACCCCGCAGAACGGCATGGCGGCGAGGAAGCCCGCGCCGGGCGCGTCGAAGCCGAAGGCCGCGGCGCAGCGATGGGCGTGGAGCGCCAGCGTGCGCTGGGAATGGGTGACCAGCTTGGGCGCGGAGGTGGTGCCGGAGGTGGTGAAGAAGATCAGGGGCGCGTCGGGGTCGGAGGTCGCGTCAGGGCCCGCCTCCGCCGGCTCCGGATCGAAGGCGACGACGGCGCGGCCGGGCAGGGGCGGGGTGTCGGGCAGGATTCCGCGCACGGCGATGGCGGTGAGCCCGGGGAGCTTCGCGGCCTCGGCGCCGGCGAGGATGGCGAGGTGGTCGGACCGGTCGCAGGCTCCCAGCACGATCATGCGCGCGTGGGATCGGGCGAGGATATGCTCCAGCTCGAAAGCCTTGTAGCGGGTGTTGACCGCCGCGACCCGGATGCCGGCGCGCGCGGCGGCGAAGAGCAGCGCCGGCCAGTCGAGCCCGTTGTCCAGCCAGACCGCGATGCAATCCCCGGGCCCGAGCCCCTGGGCCGCCAGCCAGCGGGCGGTTCCCGCGACGCGTGCGTCGAAGGCGGCGGCGACGACCGGCGCCCCGCTCTCGTCCATGAAGGCCGGTCGGCCATGGGCGCGGGCGGGGGCGAGCAGGTCGTGCAGTCGGGCGGGTTCGGCGGTCATGGCGTCCTCGTCTCGGGGCGTTCGGGGGCCGGGCCGTTTTCGGGGGCCTCGGCGGCCAGCGTAGCGCGTCGGTCGGGCGGTGCGCCAGCCGCGTCGCGCGCGGCCTCCGGCGTCAGGGTCGGAGCCGGGCCGGGTCGGGTCGGGTCGGGAGCCGGGCGTCCCCGGCCATGGCGCCCCGCATGAAGACGCCGCCGCGTCCGGGGACGCGGCGGCGTCTGACGGGCCCGAAACCCGGCCTCAGGCGTTGCCGCGACCGGCCATGCCGCCCGACATCTCCTCGGTCTGGTCCTCGGTCAGCGGGGTGGGCAGCACCAGGTTCAGCACGATGGCGATCAGCGCCGCGGGCAGCAGGCCGGTGGCGAGCAGGATCCGCGGCGTCTCGGGCAGGTGCTGCAGGGCGTCGGGTTCCAGCTGCAACCCGAGCCCCACCGACAGCGCGACGGCGAAGATCACCATCGCGCGGCGATCCCATTTCACGTCCGCCAGCATCGACACGCCCGAGGCGCAGACCATGCCGAACATCACGATGACGCCGCCGCCCAGCACGGTGATCGGCACGGTGGAGATCACCGCCCCCACCTTGGGGACCAGTCCGCAGACGATCAGAAACAGCGCGCCCATGGTCACCACATGCCGGCTCATCACCCCGGTGATCGCGATCAGGCCGACATTCTGCGAGAACGAGGTGTTGGGCAGCGCCCCGAACGCGCCCGCGATGGCCGAGCCGAGACCGTCGGCGTAGGTGGCGCCCGAGATCTCCTTGGTCGTCGCCTCGCGCCCCGCGCCGCCCTTGCAGATGCCGGAGACGTCGCCGACCGTCTCGATCGCCGAGACCACGCCCATCAGGCAGAAGCCGATGATCGCCGAGGTGGTGAAGTCGAGCCCGAAATGGAACGGATCGGGCGCCATGAACCAGCCGGCCCGCCCGACATTGGCGAAGCTGACCATGCCGAGGCCGAGCGCCACGACATAGCCCGCGATCAGCCCGACCAGAACCGCGCCGAGCGAGACGAGCCCGTGGGCGAAGAACTTCAGCCCCAGCGTGACGAAGACCACGACCAGCGCCACCGTCCAGTTGCGGAGCGAGCCGTAGTCCGGCGTGCCGATGGCGGGCACGCCGCCGGCGGCGTACTGGATGCCGACCTTGACCAGGGCCAGGCCGATCATCAGCACCACCAGCCCGGTGACGAGCGGAGGGAGCGCGAAGCGCAGCCTGCCGATGACCGTGCCGAGGCATGCGTGGAACAGGCCCCCCGCCAGCACGCCGCCGGCGATCACCCCCATGGCGTCGACGCCCTTGCCCGCCACCAGCGGGATCATCACCGGCAGGAAGGCGAAGGAGGTGCCCTGCACGATGGGCAGGCGCGCGCCCACGGGGCCGAAGCCGATGGTCTGGAAGAGCGTCGCGACCCCGGCGAAAAGCATCGACATCTGGATCATGTAGACCAGCTCGCCCACGCCGGGCGTGCCGAAGCCGAAGCCCGCGGCCCCCGCGACGATGATGGCGGGCGTGACGTTCGAGACGAACATCGACAGCACATGCTGCACGCCCAGCGGCGCCGCCTTCGCCAGCGGCGGCATGTAGTCAGGATCCCTGAGCTGCGCCTCCGTGCCCAATCCGCTCATCGCCATGGTCGATCCCTCGCTGCACGTCCTGCGCATGTTGCAATGCGAAATGGACGCATCGCGCGACGCGGACGTCAAGAAAATTTGCGGGAGTTCGGACCGCCGGGGAGGGGGCGCGCGCGAGGGACCGGGCTCGGGTCACGCGCCGAGCCGCGCCGGTCGGGGACGGCGGCGCGCGGGGCGCGCGCCGCCCCAATGCAGGTCTAGTCCGCGGAAGGGGGCTGCATTGCCCGTGAGGATTGCCCCGCGCCGTCCGTTCCTGCCCGGCGGACCCGGTCGGGAATGCGGGCGCCGGCCGGCGCGGCGACGTGGGCCGCTCAGATCGAGGCGGAGAAGGCCAGGCTCTCGTAGAAGGCCAGTTCGCGCGCCTTGTGGTCGGGATCGTCCTCGGCGTCGATCGGGGGCAGGGGGGGCACCAGGGCTTCGAGCAGGGCGCCGAACAGGCCCGGGGTCGGCTGGCCGTCATTCGGCTGCGAGGTCGGCGGCGTCGGTTCGAAGGTCTGCATGGGGCGCTCCGAGTCGAGGGCCGGCGGGGCGTCGCCGGGGATCGGGAACCAGTATGCATGTGATCGAGCGGCACGCAAATCTTTGAAACCCTTATAATAAAGGGACCTTCCCAGTTTGACTGCGATGAGGCCCGCGCCTGCGGGCCGCAGCGTCGGCGGCCGGCGCCGACGCGGGCCGGCCATAGGGTTGACGAAAAACGAAAAGTTCTCTGCGCTGGGGGCTCGCGGCCGGATCGGGGCTCCCGGCCGCACGGAGAACCGCAAGCGCCCCACACCCTCGCCCGATAGGTCGAAACCCGGCGAAATTCGCCCAACTCCGCTTGGGACGCCTCGGCGAGCCGATGATAAGGACCCGGAATGAGTCGCGAACACCGCGCAGGCGGGCGCGGCGATCCGTCGGGCGACGGGATCCAGGGTGGCTCTACCCAAAATGGCTCGGGGGGATGGAGGCGACGGCCGGAATCGAACCGGCGTGCACGGATTTGCAATCCGACATAAAGCTGTGGAAGTATTGAATAATCTTGAAAACAACGACCCCTATGAGCCCTAGCCGCGCCAATGGCTTACAGTCCCGGTGTAAACTCGCACCGGCGTCAGAAACGATTGCGACACCTACTTCTTGTCTGAGGATTGCTTGGTTGTTCCGCCCTTGGCGATCCTTTGAAACAGCCCAAGCTCACCGATCTCTCTCGCTGCATAATCAGCAATCTTGCCTCTAACCTTTCCAGTTGGGGCGATCTCCAAGCTGCGCAGAAGTTCCATAATCTCTTTGCTTGACACTTGGCGGTCCGAGAAGTAACGCTGCAACTCATCGGTAGACATTCCGATCAAGTAATCGGTATCTTTCTCTATTCTTTTGATGTCACTCATTACAAGTTCAACCACAATTTGGCGTCGTGGAGTTCTCTTCTCCACCTCAACGCCAGCCTCTCGCGCCAAGACCATCAACTCAGCATTTGTAAGCTGGCTTCGTTCAAGACCCGCCATCGCCCCTTCGGAACCTAACCATTCGACGAGCTTCTTTACATCTTCGGAGGTCACGGGCACTTCTCCAGAAACTCTTGCAGGAGAGCACGAAATTGTCCTGCCTGCTTTTCGCCATTTGCTGTGTTTACATCGTATACTGGAATTCGACTGGCAGCCGCCTGCCTCAACCCATCGCCCTCGGTGATGTAGTTCGAAAACACACCACCAGTGCGTCGCAACCTGTTGTATTCAGTCTGTTCTGATTGTTTCAGGGCCTCACCATACTCACGAGCCATCATGCCAATCGAACCAGCGAACTGCGTGTCCGAATAATCAAAGGCCGATACGCCACTTCTTATCATCTCGATGTCCGCGTTTACGTTGTTAATCTCACCAATAATGGTCGCAACGCCTATCGATGACTGTCGGTCGAGCTTAACTGGAGAGACGCAATAGTCAGACGCAAAAATAACAGCGCGCAACACGTCGGAAACCTCGGGATGACTGTCGATTAGAATGTAGTCATAGTTCCCTGAAAGGGCGTTCAGCGACATTCGAATGGTTCTTAAGTGCTGTAGAAGTTTCAAGTTGTTGTCGCGAATATTGTTACTGCTCGGCAGCTTGTCGACGCTCACAGTAGCGAGGCGCGGGTCTGCCGGTATTACGTCGACTTTGGCGTGACCGCGCGTCCACACGCGAACATCTACCGCAGGTGTTTGAGTGCTGGCGCTGTATAGTTGTTGAAATTTATGGAACAATGTTGTGCCATCCACTTCGCCAGTTGCGAAGCTTTCGATGACATCGGGGAAGAAGCGTCCCGAGATGCCGCCCCTTTGGTAGTCAGCATCAACAACAAGAACGCGCTTTTTGTGGTAGCGATTGAGCCCTACCGCAACGTGATAGCATGCCGTTGTCTTGCCGACGCCGCCCTTTTCGCTAACGAAGGATACAATACGTGACATCTGAGACCTCTCCCCGCCTAGTCCAATGCCTTAATAAAGGGCCGTCAGTGTGGCAACCACTTTCAGCGACCGCCACCGGGTGACGGAGCGATATCGGTCGTTTTCGATAATCAAAACGGCACCCATCGGGCACACCCGACAGTGAACTCAATCCATTCTCAAAATATACTCTCAAAACTTATCGTCGATCCTGGTATAATAAGTTGAGTTTCGAGAATCGAAGGGGTGGCCATGCTGGTAGGTTACGCGCGGATTTCCACTCGAGAACAGTCTCTGGACGGTCAGTTGGATTCCCTTCACCATGCTGGTTGCGACAAGGTCTTCACCGAGGTCGCATCGGGTGCACGGGAGGATCGTCCGGTTCTCCGGGAGGCTCTCGAGTATGCCCGCCCCGGGGATGTGCTGGTCTGTTTCAAGCTGGACCGGGTGGCCCGCTCTCTGCCGCATCTGACCAATCTGGTCGCGGACCTGGACCATCGCCAGATCGGACTCCGGAGTCTGACCGAGGAGATCGACACCTCCACTCCCGGAGGACGGCTTGTGTTCCATGTGTTCGGTGCCATCGCGCAGTTCGAACGAGACCTGATCCGTGAACGCACCCGGGTCGGGCTGGACGCCGCCAGGAAACGAGGACGGGTTGGGGGTCGTCCCGTGAAGATGACCGGAGAGAAGATCGCCGCGGCACGGAACCTGCTGGAGGATGGGCGTCCGGCCACCGAGGTCGCCACCGTCTTGGGGGTTTCCGTGGCCACCGTCTACCGTCACTGTCCCGCCCGCCGGGATGTGGCACCGGCGGGGTGATGCTCGTGTGATGTGGGTCAGATGGCCAAGCTGATACCCACGGAGGTCCCTACATAGACGCGGGTCGGTTCGGGCACGTCCGCAGACTTGTAGGTAAGCTCCCGAGTGACGCGCCGTGGCTTCGGTCCGTGCGTGTCGTCGCTGCGGTGAACTTCGACCTTGCAGTAGCCGTGCAAGTTCTCAAGCCATCCCTCATTCAGGAACATTAACGTCTCCTCGTGAGTATACCATTCCTGAGCATACCCGGACTCGTAGGAAAACGTCAGTTTATCAAACCCGGTATCGTGGAGAAATATCGCCAACTGACGGATTGCATGATCGCGGTCTATTTCATCGGGGATGGACGACACCGGCACCTGAGGACCGAGAACGGTTGTTCTGAGATTCCGATTAAGGTTGCTTGGGTCCATTTTCACCTTTCCAGAATTGAGAGCACCTATCGATGGGCTGGCCTTGGACACATATTTCACCAGCTTCAAAAGGTTCCCCAGAACGGTCTTGTTTTTATCAAATGGCCTCAAATGAACTCGCCGCCAGCCATTTGCTGGAAAGATTTTCTTAAGAGCCGCCTTCAGTGGGGCCACATCCACGGCCCGAACAAGGAGGTGGCTGCTGAGCACCCATCCACCTGCATCGTCCACCACCCAGCCGAGGTCTCCGGCAGCCTTGCTGAGTGTTTTTCGTTTTATGAAGTCCTCCCCGGAACGAAGGTCGGGCTCGAACGTGCCGAACATGACGATGCCGCGTCGGCTATTGGTCATGGCCTCGCCGATCTTCTCCATCGACAGACGGGCGTCACCGATTTGCTTGGCCAGCGTTTCCAGGTCGGGGGCGAAGTCCATTACCACCGTGAGGAAATAGAGTTGGTTCCGAACCTCCGGAAAGAAATACCGGGTGGCCCCGGTCATGAGATTCAGCCCATGGACCTGCCGGGCGAGGGGGCAGAGGATACTATCGTATCCGGAGCGCCCCGGATCGCCGCTGAACATCTCGCTCAGGTCGCGGGCTCGGTTATGATGCGGGTCGCGGTTCAGTGCATTGAGGGTGAGCTTGAACATCTTCAGGTCTTTGACAAGGAACTCGCTCTGAAGAATCCCCTCGCAATCGCTTCTGATCAGGTTCTTGAACGATTCCGAGAAGGGTCCGCGGACACCCAAGGCCCGTTCGACTTTTCCGTCCGTCGCTGAAAGCCTCTGCTCGTAGATCGCCTGAAGGTTCGGGGTAACGCATAGATCACCCTTCTTCTTTTTTTCCATGATTAATCTCCTGTCTGCGGAAATGAGCGTGTCTCTCCCCCGCAGATAGGTAGCTCCGGCGTCGGGGGCGACGGCGGCACCCTGAATCTTTTTCGTTGGCTAGGGGTCGGATTGCCGCGCCACCTTGATGTCCAGCGACTTCGTGCGTTCCTGAACGCTGATCAGAGGTGATGGAACTCGTCGGTCACGCCCCCGGCTACCACTGCACATAGACCCGCATGGTCTCGCCGGTATCATCGATCTCACAGGTCATGGTCCGGGTATTCCGACCTCCGAACCCGTTTCGGGCGCTGACCTCGAACATGTAGGCCCACCGGTTCGGATCGGATCGGTGCTCACGGGTCGTAGGGGGCCACGAGAATTCTCCCGAACTGGGTTCTCTCAACCCGGCACGGACCTGCGTCTGGCAGGATTCATATCCCGGATATGCCACGATGTTTATCAGTCCGGTGACGATGCCCCCGAACAGCAGCCATACCAGGACCAGCAGCGACCCTCCGGTCATCAGCAGCACGATGATCGCGAAACATCCCTGCACGCAGCCCGCGGGCTGATCGTCTTCCGAAGCGTTCGTCACGCCTTCCCCCCTCGATCACGCTCACCTGACGTTGGTCCGATCCCGACAAGGTCTCCCGCGGTGACCTGCCTGTCGGTGGCCTCGATGATCGCCGCCATCAACGCCCGTCGCGGCACCACCTGACCGTTCACCACGCGGGAGATGGTGGCAGGCGTCGTGCCGACGCTTTCGGCGAAGCGCACCGCAGGAACCCCATTCATCCGCAACCAATCGCCTAGCTTCATGATTTGCGAATTGCGGTTTTCGTAAGGATTCGTCAACCCCTTCGGGTTCTTCTCGATGCCCCGACGGGGCTGGCGGAGAATTACATTTTATGCAATCCGACCCTCATGGCTGACGCACCCTCCAGAGCCCGGATCGCCTCCACCCTTCGCAAGGCGAGGGAAGCTCGCGGCATGTCGCTGGACGAGGCGGCCCGGCACCTGGGGATTTCGACCGCATCGCTCTCCCGGATGGAAACCGCGGTCTCCGGCGTCGCCGCGGATCGGATCGAGGTGCTCGCCCGACTATATCAGGTCAAGATTCAGGATATCTTCGAAGGACAACTCACCGGGATGCCCGGGATGGTCGATCAGGACCGGATGCATGAGGCGGTCCTGCTGGTGCTGGAGACCGCCAGAACCATGCGGGTCAAACCATCTCCCGAGAAGGTCGCGGACCTGGTCGTGCAGGTATACCGACGGGAGGTCGAACGTCTCCTGGCCGATCCCGGTGCCGCGGTAAGCTTCTCTCCGGCCCAGCATGCCGACTATGTCTCTGCGGCTTTGAGGCGGTAGTGGGGATGCAAATTCTGCCAACGGGACTATAAGGGCGTCCGGCCCAGAGCCCAGGAGAACGGCTTACAATCACTTCTGCTCCGGCGGCGTATCAAATACACTTAAGCCATCCGCCGCCCTGCGTCCGAGGCGAGAGAAGCCCAACCCGGCGCTCTCGCGGTGGAGAGCGCGGAGGGAGGTCATGCGGCGCGAGACCCACGCTCGCTTTTGCTGCTGCGTCCACCTGGACCAGCGGTTCTCCAGCCAATCGTGTCCGGCCAGTCCGGGGTGATTGGCCAACCTGTCGATCTCCTCTACGAACCCCCGCGGGTCCATCGTGGTGATCCGGTGCAGGCGAAGCTGGGATCGTCGGTCTCTTATCCATCCTCCCGCCCAGAGGGCCGCCAGCGGGGCGGAGGACAGGGCCAGCACAGTGATGTCGGGACGATGCGGGATAATATCCGGCAGCAGGGGCGCGACGTCGACGATCAAGGATTCAACCAGCGTCAGGATTGACCATACTGCGAAAGGAATGAGGCAGGCGATTATCCCGGAAGAGATCACCGCCGACCATCGGTTGCGACACGAAAGGCCGGTGAGGAAACCACCGACCGCAATCAGAAAAAACACAAGAACCATCACCCACCTCCGGGACCGGTAGATGGGTGAAGATTCAGGCTTTCAAGTATTGACCCGTAGAATCGGGGTGAATCTTCACGAAGTTCGATTCATCCACACCCGCCAGCTTGGCCCCGGTGGTCCGGTGGGCCTCGTTGCAGATGATCAGATCGAGCCCCGGAAGCCCGGCCTCCTGAGAGGCCTCCAGAACCCCGATGGACTGGTAGGTGGAGAGAATGCGTCATCCGGTCAGGATCGGCCTCAGCGGCCTTCTCAGCCAGTCTGGCGGGCTTCATGGTCACCTCAGCGACAATGCTGAATAGCTGAGGTCGCGCCGGTGCCGGGCGTGGGGGCGCATGTCCCTGCATCAGCGCATTTTTTTCGCCGACTCCCTTGAAGCGACACAGCCCTGCCACCATGTCTCGCCGATTAGCGGCGTCCCCTTGCCCGAAACAATACCGGGCCGAACCACGTTCAGGGCAAGCTAAGTTTTTGCAATCGTTCGCCAGCATGCGGGCGACCCTGGTCGTGCGCGTCGGTCACTGGTGCCGGGCGTGGAAACCCCGGACCCTGATGATGCAGGGTCTGAAATGCAGATTTTTGTTCGATGGTCCGTGCTCCTGCGGTCCAAATGTTCCTTCTATAGACTGAAGGAATACGCGGAGCTTACACGCGCGGGCACGCAACTAAGTCGACGAGTTACTGCGTGCGAGAGGGCTGTTCGTCCTATTGATCGCTGCTCGTGCACGAAGGTGGTGGTGTCAGTATGAGCCGTCGCCCAGCGCCAGCATTGCCGACAGCGCACCAAGCCAAACTGTTTGCGGATTCGGTCTCCATCATGATGAACGCTCTTCGGAACAACGGACTGAGGCCGACTGCCATCAACATGAGCCAAGATGGGTTCCGGGTCGAATTTTTTGATCCACCCCAACAGGCCCCGGTCGGTGACGGGAAATCTCTGGACGAGTGGAGGGCGGGACGTGGTTGTGGTGCGTCTTGAAGGTGTTCACCGGGTCCGCGCCCGGGGAGTCGAGTATCACTACCTGTTCCGTGGAGGACCACGTTTCTGGAAGAGCGGCGACTCTCCTCTTGGAAGTCCAGCCTACCATCTTTCCTATCGCGAAGCCTTGGATGCGGTGAAGGAGGCCAAACCCATCAACGCTTCGACGACCGAGGCCATGGTGGATCGCTTTCTATCAAGTCCGGAGTTCACGAGTAAACGGGAGCGGACCCGAGAGGACTACCGGAAATGGGCAGGGAGGTTCGTCGAGGAGTTTGGTGAACTCAGCATTCGCGCTTGGGAGGATCAGCGCACTCGACGCGATTTCATGCAATGGCGTAACAACTGGGGACATAGTCCCAAGCAGGCCGACTACGCCGTCACTGTCGGTGTGAGAATCCTGAACTGGGCTCGCGAGAATGGCGAGATCAATGCGCATTACTGCGAGCGGATCGCGAAACTCTATCATTCCAACCGAGCGAACATCATCTGGACCGACAAAGATATCGAGGCGTTCATGAAGGTCGCCCCACCCCTCGCTCGGCGCATTCTGACCGTTTCGCTTGAGACCGGGTTGAGGCCCGGTGACATCGTCAGACTGTCCCGCCAGCATGTCGATGCTACTCCCCAAGGTCGCCGGATCATGATCCGGACATCCAAACGCGGTGCCACCGCATCAATACCCGTGAGTAAAGCTCTGGGTCTTGTTTTGGATGATATCCCTGCAAATCGACTGCTCGTTTTGGTAGGCGAAATCGGACGTCCGCTCACCGTGCAACGGGCTTCTCAGTATATGAGCGACTGGATCGATGAGGCCGGGCTGAGGAAAGAACTTCAGTGGAAAGACACCCGGGGAACCGTGGTCACCAAATTGCTCAACCGTGATCTCAGTCTCGGCGAGATCGCATCGCATATGGGATGGTCCCTCAGATACGCATCTCAGGTGATCGAGCACTACGCCGTCGTGGCCCCCGAGCTTACCGACCGGATTCGGCAAAAGCTGGATGGGGCACGGCGAGCCGGGGCAGGGGACGAGTCGTGAACAAAGGGTGTAAAACACCCTGTAAAACTCGTCCGGTCGATGTGGCTAAGTGTTGGAGGCGACGGCCGGAATCGAACCGGCGTGCACGGATTTGCAATCCGCTGCGTAACCACTCCGCCACGTCGCCATCCGGGGCCAGCGTTTAGGGGGTGCGCGCAAACAGGTCAAGGCCCGGCGGCGGGGGCCGACGGGGGCGCGCGCGGGGGCCGGACGCGGGACCCGAAACGCCCCGTGCCGCCGCCCGCGACCGCCCCCGCCCGCGTCCCGCCGCATTGCGCGCCGCGCCGTCTTGTGGCATCGCGTCGTCAAGGGGCCGCGAGGGGCCCGGATCAAGCTTCAACGCAGGATCGGAGAGCCCGATGAGCGATTTCGCAGCCGCCCGCACCGCCATGGTCGACAACCAGGTGCGCCCCTCCGACGTCACCTCCTACCCGATCATCGAGGCGATGCTCTCGATCCCGCGCGAACGCTTCGCGCCCGTGGCCCTGCGCGCCGTCGCCTATGCGGGCGAGCATCTGCGTCTCGCCGCCGACCGGGTGATCCTCGACCCGCGCACCTTCGCCAAGATGATCGAGGCCTCCGGCATCGGACCCGACGACCTGGTGCTGGATGTGGCCTGCGGGCTCGGCTATTCGACCGCCGTGCTGGCGCGACTCGGCGCCGCGGTGATCGCGGTCGAGTGCGACGAGGACATGGCCCGCGCCGCCTCCGCCGCGCTGACCGAGCTGGAAGTGCACAACGCCGAAGTGGTGACCGCGCCGCTCGAGGCCGGCGCCCCCGAGCACGCCCCCTACAACGTCATCTTCATCGAGGGCGGGGTCGAGACCGTCCCCGACGCCATCGCCGACCAGCTGCGCGAAGGCGGCCGCCTGGTCCTGATCCGCATGTCCGGCGCCTATGGCCGCTGCGAAGTGCTGACCAAGACCAACGGCGCCCTGTCGTCATGGCGGGTGTTCGACGCCGCCGCCCCCGTGCTCTCCGGTTTCGCCAAGGCGCCGGCCTTCGATTTCTGAGCGCGCTTTGACGCGCATCCCACCGGGGCGGTTTGACCTTTCCGGGCAGGGGCGCCTCAGGTAGGGTCTGGTCGGAGCGCCGGTCCGGGGGGGCCGGTTCCGGGCAGGACGACGTTGAAATCGGCGGGATGACCGGCATGAAAATCACGACTTTGGGTCTGGCGCTCGGCGCGCTCGTGGCCGGCCTTGCGCCGGCCGGCGCGGAGACGCTGGCCGACGCGATGGCCAAGGCCTACGCCAACAACCCCAGCCTGCAGGCCGAACGCTACGGGCTGAAGGCGCTGACCGAGGACGAGGTGCAGGAGCGCAGCGCCGGGCTCGGCGCGGCCAACGCCACCGCGAGCTACGGATTTCGCAACACCGACAGCCGCAGCTCCGCGCTGCGGCCGCGCAGCCGGGACGACACCGACCCGTTCTCGCTCGGCGTGTCGGGCTCGCTGAACCTCTATGACGGCGGGCGCACCTATAACGGCTCCCGCTCGGCCCAGGCGGCGGTGTCGTCGGGCGTGTCCTCGTTGACCTCGACCGAGCAGGACGTGCTGCTGGCTGCGGTGACGGCCTATGAGGACGTGCGGCGCGACATCGCGCTGGTCGGCGTGGCGCGCTCCAACGTGCGGGTGATCTCCGAGCAGCTGCGCGCCGCAAGGGACCGCTTCGACGTGGGCGAGGTGACCCGCACCGATGTCAGCCAGGCCGAGGCCCGGCTCGCGGCCGCGCGCTCCACCCTCGCCGCCCAGACCGGGGCGCTCGCGCGGTCGCGGCAGGCCTATCTCGCCGCCGTCGGCGAGCTGCCCGAGGATCTGGCCGCGCCGCCGCCGCTGCCCGAACTGCCCGCGAGCGAGACCGCGGCCATCGCGCTGGCCGAAGCCGAGCATCCGCTGCTGGTCGCCGCGCGCTACGACGTGCGCCAGGCCGAATACGAAGTGAAGCGCGCGCTGGGCGGGATGCTGCCGACCGTGGATCTGGAGGGCGACGTCGCCTATTCCGACGGCTCGGTGCTGATCGACGGCGGGACGTCGGACAGCAACTCCGCCTCCATCGGCGTGCGCGCCTCGGTGCCGCTCTGGTCGGGCGGTCGCAATCCGTCCCTGGTGCGCGAAGCCCAGGCGAGGCTGGCGCAGCGCCAGGCGCTGATCCACGCCATCGCCCGCCAGGTGCGCCAGCAGGTGTCGAACTCGTGGTCGGGGCTCGAGGTGTCGCGGATCTCGATCACCGCCGCCCGCCAGCAGATCGAGGCCGCGCAGATCGCTTTCGACGGCGTGCGCGAGGAGGCGACGCTGGGCGCGCGCACCACGCTCGACGTGCTGGACGCGGACCAGGAGCTGCAGCTGGCGCGGGCCGACCTCTATTCCTCGCTGCGCGACGAATACGTGGCCGGCTACACGCTGCTGTCCTCGGTCGGCGCGCTGACCGTCGCGCATCTGGGCCTCGACGTCGCCCGCTACGACCCCGACGCCTATCCGGCCGAGGTCGAGCGGGTGCCGAACGGCTGGTATCAGGACGACTCGGTGAAATGGGGCGGCCGCTACCGGCCGTGACCGGCCGACCCCGCCGCCCGCGCCCCCTCCGGGTGCCGGCGGCCGGGGACGCGGCGCGCGGACGGCGACGATGACGGCGACGGCCGAAAGGCCATGCGGGAGCACCGACATGCAGGACAACGAGGCCGGCGACGCGTCCGAGGCGAAGATCCTCGCCTCGATCCGAGATATGGACGCGGAGGAGCGTGCGGGCCGCGGCGGGTCGGATCGGACCGGCACGCTGCAGCTTACCGCCTCGATGCGGCTCGACGGCCCGAAGGGTCTCGGCGAGGTGTCCGGGCCCGCCTATCGCCGCCTGCCGACCGGGCCGCTCGGCCCCGCGCCGGACGAGGAGCCGCCGCTGCTGCTGACCCGCCGGCTGGACCAGGGGCCGGCGCTTCCGCCCGTGCCGGAGGCCGAACCCGAGCCCGCCGACTTCGAGCCGGCGCCGGCCTGGTCCTCGCGCGGCGCCGCCCCGACGGACGAGCCCGAAGCCGCGCCGGAGCCGGCCGCGAGCCCGACCTGGC
>NZ_JBSRTQ010000017.1:0-47755 GCF_055129145.1 Albimonas sp.
CCAGGCCGCGCCTGCGTAGGGCGGGTGCGAACCCGCCGCGGCGGCGCCTGCGCCCGTCCCCGCCGCTACCCGATCGCCATCAAACTCGCGTTGCCGCCCGCCGCGGCGGTGTTGATCGAGGTCGAGACCTCCTCCAGCAGCCATTCCGGCCGGATCGCCTCGGGCTCGCCCGCCAGCGCCTCCGCCGTCACCGCGTGCAGGGTGACGATGGCGCCCGGCAGCAGGGCGAGCGCCTCCGCCGCGCGGCGCACCGCCTCGTCCGCCCCCCGCTCGATCAACGCCACGTCGCAGGGCCCGGCCTCGACCGGCGAGGCGGCGAAGGCGACCCGCGCCGCGACCGCCGCCGGCAACCCGTCGAGCGCGCCCCGCAAGCCCGGCTCCGCCACCACGCGGACCGCGTTGCCCGCCGCGAGCCCGGCGCCGACCAGCCGCAGCAGCCCCGCCGGACTATCGGCCAGGACCATCACCCGCCCGCGCGGATGCAGGGCGTAGAGGTTGCGCTCCCCCACCGGGCCGGGCAGCTCCACTTCGGCCCCGGGCGCGAGCCGCGCGAGATCGGCCCGCGCGAGGGCCGCGGCCTCGGGCGCCCGACGCTCCAGCCAGCGCGCATAGGCGAGCGCGACGGGGTCGTCCTGCGCCTCCGACACCTTCGCCCCCTCCACCCCGGCGATCCCCGCGCCACGCATCAGACGCGGCAGATACATCGGCCCGCCCGCTTTCGGCCCGGTGCCCGACAGGCCGCGCCCACCAAACGGCTGCACGCCGACCACCGCGCCGATGGTGTTGCGGTTCACGTAGACATTGCCGACCCGCACGCGGCTGCGCACCTGCGCCACCATCCCGTCGAGCCGGGTGTGCAGGCCGAAGGTCAGCCCGTAGCCGAGCGCCTCCAGCCCCGCGAGCAGGTTGTTCAGCCCCGTCCGGGGGAAGCGCACGACGTGCAGGACCGGGCCGAAGACCTCGGCCCCCATCTCGTCGAGCCCCGCGATCTCGATCAGCGCCGGCGGCGCGTAGCAGCCGAAGGCGGCGTCGTCCGACGCCGCGATCCGCGTCACCTTGCGCCCCGCCGCCGCCATCCGCGCCACATGCGCCTCGATGCCTTCGCGGGCCGCGTCCGAGATCACCGGCCCCACATCGGTGCGCAGGAAATCGGCCCGCCCGACCCGCAGCTCGGCCATCGCGCCGCGCAGCATGTTCAGGGTGCGCTCCGCCGTCTCCTCCTGCAGGCAGAGCACGCGGAGCGCCGAGCAGCGCTGCCCGGCGCTGTCGAAGGCCGAGGCCAGCACATCCGCCACCACCTGTTCGGGCAGCGCGGTGGAATCGACGATCATCGCGTTCTGGCCGCCGGTCTCGGCCACCAGCGGGATCGGCGCGCCATCCGCCCCCAGACGCCCGGCGAGCGACCGCTGGATCAGCCGCGCCACCTCGGTCGAGCCGGTGAACATCACGGCCGCGGTCTGCACGCCGTCGACCAGCGCCGCCCCCACCGCGCCGTCGCCGGGCAGCAGCTGCAGGGCCGCGACGGGGACGCCGGCGGCGTGAAGAATCCGCACCGCCTCGGCGGCGATCAGCGGCGTCTCCTCAGCGGGTTTCGCCAGCACCGGATTGCCCGCGGCCAGCGCCGCGGCGACCTGGCCGGTGAAGATCGCCAGGGGAAAATTCCACGGGCTGATGCAGACCACGGGGCCGAGCGGCGTGGCGCCCGCCGCCTTCGCCCGCGCCTCGGCGGCGTAGAAGCGCAGGAAATCCACCGCCTCGCGCACTTCGGCGATGCCGTTCGACATGGTCTTGCCGGCCTCGCGCGCCAGAAGGCCGAGCAGCGAGGGCATGGCGGCCTGCATCGCGTCCGCCGCCCGCTCCAGCGCCTCGGCCCGGGTCTCCGCCCCACCCCAGTCGGCGGAGGCGAGGCCCAGCGCGCGGCTCGCCTCCTCCGCGGTCGCCTCGACCACCTCGCCCACGATATCGCGCCGGTCGCCGGGGTTTTTGGACGCGCGCGCCGCCCCCGCCCCCGCCGAGCCGTCCACCAGCACCGGGGCCGCGCGCCAGACCCGGCCACCCTCCGCCGCCAGCACCGCCGACAACGCCGCCAGCTCGGCCGGGCAGGTCAGATCCCAGCCTTGCGAATTCTCCCGCGCCCCCAGGATCGCCCCCGGCGCCGCGATCCGCTCATGCGGGGCGCCCGGGTCGGCCATGGCGCGCACCCCCTCCACCGGATCCGCCACCAGGTCGTCCAGCGACACCGCCTCGTCCGAAATCCGGTTCACGAAGGAGGAATTCGCCCCGTTCTCCAACAACCGCCGCACCAGATAGGCGAGCAGCGTCTCATGGCTGCCGACGGGCGCGTAGATGCGGCACGGCCGGTTCAGCTTCTCCCGCCCCACCACCTCGTCATAGAGCGGCTCGCCCATGCCATGCAGGCACTGGAACTCGTAATCGTCCTGCGGCGCGTCCACCCCGGCCATGTGATGGATCGCGGCGAGCGTCTGGGCGTTGTGGGTGGCGAATTGCGGATAGACCGCGTCCCGCGCCGCCAACAGCCGCCGCGCGCAGGCGAGATAGGACACATCCGTATGCGCCTTGCGGGTGAACACCGGATAATCCGGGAGCCCGTCGAGCTGCGCCCGCTTGATCTCCGCATCCCAATAGGCGCCCTTGACCAGCCGCACCATGATCCGTCGCCCGGACCGGCGCGCGAGGTCGATGACGTAGTCGATCACCTCCGGACACCGCCGCCCATAGGCCTGCACCACGAAGCCGAGCCCCTGCCAGCCCTTCAGGCGGGGATCGAAGGCCAGCCCCTCCAGCAGATCGAGCGACAGATCCAGCCGGTCCGCCTCCTCCGCGTCGATGTTCAGCCCGATGTCGAGCCGCGCCGCCCGCGCCGCGAGATCCGCCAGCCGGGGCGAGAGCTCGCGCGCCACACGGCCGGCCTGCGCGCGGGAATAGCGCGGGTGCAGCGCGGAAAGCTTGATCGACACCCCCGGCCCCGCCACCGGCCCCGCGCCCCCCGAGGCCGCGCCGATCGCGTCGATCGCGGTTTCGTAGTCGCGCAGATAGCGCGCCGCATCGGCCGCGGTCATCGCCGCCTCGCCCAGCATGTCGTAGGAATGGCGGTAGCCGCGTTTTTCGGGGGCGCGGGCGCGCTTCAGGGCCTCGTCGATGGTCTCGCCGGCCACGAAACGCTCGCCCATCATCCGCATGGCGAGATCGACCGCCGCGCGGATCACGGGTTCGCCCACCCGCCCGATCACCCGCGTCAGCGCGTCGGCGAGCCCCCCGTCGTTGACCGTCGAGACCAGTCGCCCGGTGATGACCAAGCCCCAGGTGGCGGCGTTGACGAAGGCCGAGCGGCCGGCGCCCAGATGCGCGCGCCAGTCGCCTTCCGCGATCTTGTCGCGGATCAGGGCGTCGCGGGTGGCGGCATCCGGCACGCGCAGCAGGGACTCCGCCAGGCACATCAGCGCCACGCCCTCCTGGCTCGACAACGCGTATTCGTGCACCAGCCCGTCAACGCCCGAGCCGCCGCCCCTGGCCCGCATCGCGCGCACCAGGCCCAGCGCCGTGGCGCGGATGGCGGGGGCGAGCGCGCCGGCCTCCGCCTCCGGCAGCAGCGCTGCGACGCAGGACCGCTCGTCCCGGCGCGTGGCCGCCCGGATCGCGGCGCGCCGGGCCTGATCGCCGCGCGCCCCGAAGGCGATGGGGGCGAGATCGGCCAGCATGGCCGGGGCGGGCCGGGCTTCGAAAGCGGTCTGGGGCGCGGACATGCCGGAACTCCTGCGGGTGCGGTCAGGGCGGCGCGCGACCAGGATCGGAGCGCCGCCGTAAGGAGAACTTACCATGTCCGCCCCCGGACGTCGGACTTGATTTGCATGCCCATGCAGGCGATCAGACTTCGAACAGCCTCCAGGAAAGGCGAGATGATGACCGAAAGCGACGCCGACAGGGAACTCGACCCTTTCGACCGCCGTATCGCCGAAGTGCTGGCCGAGGAGGGCCGCTTGCCGGTCACCGCGCTCGCCGCCCGCGTCGGCCTCTCCAAGACCCCGACCCAGGTCCGCCTGCGCCGGCTGATCGAGCGCGGCTACATCACCGGCTTTCGCGCCATGCTCGCGCCCGGCAAGTTCGGCCTCGACCATATCGCCTTCGCCGAAGTCCGCCTTTCGGACACGCGAGAGGCGGCGCTGGAGGCGTTCAACGCCGCCGTCGCCCGGATCCGCGAGGTCGAGGAATGCCACATGATCGCGGGCGGCTTCGACTATCTGCTGAAGGTCCGCACCCGCGACATCGGCCGCTACCGGCGGGTGCTGGGCGAGCGCATCTCCGCCCTGCCCCATGTCGCCAGCACCTCGACCTTCGTGGTGATGCAGTCGGTGAAGGACCGCGGGCTCTGAGGGACGACGGACGCGGCGCGGTCGGCCGGCCGTGATTTCCGAAACGGCGGATATGGCGCGCGATCTCGTCCCGCTCGCGCCACAGCGCGCCCCCTTCGCCGGGATCAAGGGAGTCGCAGGCATCGCGCAGCGCATCGATGGCCTCGATCCGATGGGCGCATCCGACGGCAGCAGCGTCTCCGACACATCGCCGCGCACCGAGCCGATCACCGCCAGCGGGGTCCGCTCGCCCTCCGCGCGTCGCGGCGTCGGCCGCCGATCCCGGGACTCGCAAGGCCAGCGTCACGAAGGCGCCCTGCGCCGCGCCATCGACGCCGGCCCGGTCGAAAGGGTGCTTCGGCACGAAACGCGCCGAGCGGGTCAGCCCCTGCCAGCGCCACGCCGGAGGCGCTGTTCCGCTTGCCGCTGCGCATCCCACGACGACCCTCCCCGTGCGTTGAGCTCAGCGCCACGCCCGGAGAGCCCGCATTCGGGCTCCATTCGTGGCTGGCGTGGCGAAGCTGCAGCCCCTCGCCCGGCCGGCCGCTCGGAAATCTCGGCAAGGCGGTCCGCCGGATGCCGCAGACCTCCTTATCGTCCCGCGTCCGCAATCGTCCTCGCTCTTGAACGGCGCCCGCAGTTCGATGACGTCGAGCGGCGTGGAGACATTCCTCGCGACGTCCAGACGAACCCCGTTGAGCGGCACGTGGCCGACGTCGGTCTCCGGCGGGAGGCGCAGCGCCTGGGGCGGCGCGAGGCGGAGGGTCAGCACCGGATCCTGGCCCGGAAACTCCTCCCGCCTGCAGGCGTGCGGAAGGTCCGGCGAGGGGCAGGTCAGGCCGTTGGTCTCGACGACGCGCCGAAGCGGGCGGGGGCCTGAGCGCGGATGGCCCGGCATTCGAGGTCAGGACCATCAGATCGGCGCCGGCGAAGATCCTGCCCGCCAGCCTCGAGGCGTCCGGGGGTGAGTTCGTCGAACCCAGACGGGATCGTGTCGGCGCGGCGCGACCGAGCGACCGCGGCTCCCCGAGCTTGAGCCACGCCGCTTCGCCGCCGCCGATGGCGAGTCCGACGCCCGCCACGCTGACCGGAACATCGGCCGAAGGCTTGCGCATCTCGGGCAGGATACCCCCGGGGGCCTTGATCCCCCGGCCTTGCGAAATGGATCGACGGCTCGGAAGCGCTTGGATCGGGGCATGGCTTGGGATGCAAGGTCGCCGGGGCGAACAGGCGCCCGTCGCAGCGCCCAGGCCGACCATGCACTGAGATCCCCCCGGACCACGCCATGGGGGCAGGCGGCTGACGACTGCGATATCGGCCTTGTCCCGCACGGCCCGGGCGCCTCGCGCCATGTCTTCGGCCTGCGCGCCGCGCTGGCAGGTCTCGACCAGATCGCAGGGCCGACTGCTCCTCGCGCGAGCGCCTGTCATGACCCGGCGTGTCGAAAACCCGGACATTGGCATACGAACATCACGTTATGCGGGGTCCTCCCATGCGCAGCCAAACTGGCGGAAGCGACGTGGATGAAAGCCGGGCCAAAGCCGATTTCAACTGGGGAGACCCGCCAGGGCCCAGAGAAAGGCCACGCAACAGCGTCGCGACCGACGAGGTCGAAGATCCATGGCCGCCGCGACGCCGGGCGCGCGGTTCCCGTCCCCTCAATCGTCGACGGAGGGCGGGTCGCGGCGGTCCATCGGCATCTCGGCGTCCTCACGCCCCCGCGCCGTCTCGCGATAGGCGCGGATATGGCGTTCCATCCGGCGGAAGGCCGCGGCGCCGTCCTGTTCGGCGATGGCGCGGTTGATCGCCCGATGCGCGGCGTTCGCCTCCGCCCGCAATTCCGGCCGGGCCAGCCCCTCGTCCGAGGTCGAGGCCATCATCCCCCCCGACATCGCCTGCAAAAGCGCGCCGAGCAGCTCGTTGCGGCTCGCGCGCGCCACCGTCTCGTGCCAGCGCAGGTTGAGCCGCGCGAAGCTCGGCTGGTCGAGGCCGGGCGCTTCCATCCCTTCGGCCAGCACTTCCAGATAGGCGAGCTCCGGCGCGCTCCGCCCCGCCGCCGCCAGCCGGGCGAGCGACGGCTCGATGGTCTCGCGCGCCTCCTGGATCACCCGCAGCGGCAGGCGGCGGGAGCGCACGAACCCGTCCACCACCCGCGCCATCGACCGGTCGTCAGGCACGGTCACCACCGCCCCGCCGCCGCGCCCGGGGCGCGGACGCACCAGGCCCTCGACCTCCAGCACACGCAGCGCCTCGCGCACCGAGCCGCGCGAGAGCCCCGAGTCCTCGGCCAGCGCGCGTTCGGGCGGCAGGGTGTCGCCGGCCTCGATCTCCCCGTCCAGGATCGCGGCCCGCAGCCGGTCGGCCAGCAGATCGCCCGAGCGGCGGGTCTCGATGATCTCCACCAGCGGTTTGCGGCGAGGGATGCGGGGCGGCTCCAAGCGGGGTCCTTTTCTCGGCGACGCCCCTTCCCGGGGCAGGTCTTTCCAGACAGTTAACAGCGCATCTCAAAATGGTCCAACCCTTTGACAGTTGGTCCGCAGGGGTTAATGCTTCGCTGAAATCAGGCGATCATCCTCGGGAGGGAGACGGCATGACGGGCATCGGCGAGGGGGGCGAAGACCTCCAGGCGATCCGCGAGGGCGTGGCCGCGGTCTGCGCGCGCTTCGGCGACGACTACTGGGGCAGGTGCGACGACACCGCCACCTTCCCCCACGAATTCCACCGCGCGATGGCCGAGGGCGGCTGGCTCGGCGTCACCATGCCCGAGGCCTATGGCGGCGCCGGCCTCGGCGTCGTCGCCGCCGGCGCGGTGATGCACGAGGTGGCGCGCCATGGCGGCGGCATGGCCGCGGCCTCCTCGATCCACATCAACATGTTCGGCCCCCATCCGCTGGTGGTCCACGGGACGGAAGCGCAGAAATCCCGCTGGATCCCCCGACTGGTCACGGGCGAGGATCAGGTCTGCTTCGGCGTGACCGAGCCCGACGCCGGCCTCGACACCACCAACATCAAGACCTTCGCCAAGAAGGTCGACGGCGGTTATTCGATCACCGGGCGCAAGATCTGGACCTCCACCGCGCAGGTGGCCAACAAGATCCTGATCCTGACCCGCACCACCAAACGCGAGGACTGCAAGAAGCCGACCGAGGGCATCACCGTCTTCTACACCGACCTCGATCGCACCAAGGTCGAGGTCAAGCGGATCCCCAAGCATGGCCGCGCTGCGGTGGACAGCAACCTCACCTATTACGACGAGCTCTTCGTCCCTGACGATCACCGCATCGGCGAAGAGGGGCGTGGCTTCTATTATCTTCTCGACAGCCTCAACCCCGAAAGAATCCTGATCGCGATGGAGGCGATCGGCATCGGCCAGGACGCGCTGGCCCGCGCCTCGAAATACGCCCGCGAGCGGGTCGTGTTCGGCCGGCCCATCGGCCAGAATCAGGCGATCCAGCATCCGCTCGCGGAATGCTGGGCCAAGCTGGAAGCGGCGATGCTGATGGCCGAGAAAGCCGCCGCGCTCTACGACGCCGGAAAGCCCTGCGGGGCGGAGGCGAACGGCGCCAAGCTGCTCGGCGCCCGGGCCGGCTACGACGCCTGCCTTCAGGCGGTGATGACCCATGGCGGCATGGGCTACGCCAAGGAATATGTGGTGGAGCGGCTGCTGCGCGAGGTGCTCATCAACCGCATCGCCCCCGTCTCCGAACAGATGATCCTGTCCTTCATCGCCGAGCGGGTGCTGGGTCAGCCGAAGTCCTACTGAAGCCGGGGGCGGGGAGACCTGCCCGTCCGCGCCCCGGCCCGACCGCCGCGCGGGCGCCCCGCGCCCACCGGCGCTCCGGCCGTCGCGCGGCTCCCACCCCCTGCCTCCGCGCGCCATCAGCCCGCTGCTATCCGTCCCTCGCCGCCCCGCGGGGGCTGGATTCGAATACCTGACCTGTGATCTGATATTTTTCAAACGGGCCGCCCCCGCGCGGCGGCCGTTCCGGGAGGACCGCATGACGCCCAAGGATTTCACCGCCGAGCTCGCCTCCGTCGAACCCCAGCCCGAGGCCGACGGCTACACGCCCCGCATCGTGGCGAGCGTCGAGGACGGCATCGGCTGGATGACCTTTTCCAACCCGCGCCGCCGCAATGCCGTCAGCCTCGGCATGTGGCGCCAGATCCCCGTGGTCTGCGCGGCCTTCGACGCCGACCCCGAGGTCCGCGTCGTGGCGCTGCGGGGCGAGGGGGAGGCGTCCTTCGTCTCGGGCGCCGACATCACCGAATTCGACCGGGTCCGCTCCACCCCCGAGGACGTGGCGAGCTACGACGTGGCCGGCAAGGTGGCCGGCGCCGCGATCCTGAACCTGCGAAAACCCACCGTCGCGGTGATCCGCACCTGGTGCATCGGCGGCGGGCTCGCCACCGCGCTCAACTGCGACCTGCGCTTCGCCGCCGCCAACACCCGTTTCGCGGTGCCCGCCGCGCGCCTCGGCCTCGGCTACCGCTACGCCGGAATCCGCACCCTGGTGGATATCGTCGGCGCGGCGGCCGCCCGCGAGATCTTCTTCACCGCCCGCCAATACGACGCCGAGGAGGCACTGCGCATGGGCCTGATCTCCCGCGTCGCCCCGGTGGAGGGGTTCGAGACGGAGGCGAAGGCCTATCTCGCCCAGATCGCCGGCAACGCGCCGCTGACGGTCCACGCCGCCAAGCTCGCGATCAACGTCGCGCTGCAGGACAAGGCCGAACGGGATCTGGCGGAGGTCGACGCGGCCGTCGCCGCCTGCTTCGCCTCGGACGATTACGAGGAAGGCCGCCGCGCCTTCCGCGAAAAGCGCAAACCGGAATTCAAGGGGCGCTAGGCGCCCGGCAAACCGGATGACCGGGGACCGGCGCCGCCTTCGGTTTCGTCAGGCGCCGACCCTTTCCTCTTCTCCCGGAGTTTCCCCTTGAGCGACGCCACCCGCACCCTTCCCGACCCCGCCCTCGCCGACCCCGTCCTCGAAGCCGGCGTTCCGACGCTGGAGATCTCGGGCCGCATCGCCACGATCACCCTGCGCCGCCCGACCCGCGCCAACGTGCTGCACCCCGAGGATCTCGAGGCGCTCGACGCCCATATCCGGGCGGTGGACGCGACCCCCGAAGTCCTCGCCCTGGTGCTGCGGGCCGAAGGCAAATTCTTCTGCTCGGGCTTCGACATCGGGCGCATCGGCGCCGACCGGAAGGTGGATTTCGGGGCGACCGTCGACCGGCTCGCCGCCGCGCGCCCCGTCACCATCGCCGCCATCCAGGGCGGGGTCTATGGCGGGGCCACGGACCTGGCGCTCGCCTGCGACTTCCGGGTCGGGGCGGAGGGGATCGACATGTTTCTGCCCGCCGCCCGCCTCGGCCTGGTGTTCTACCGCGGCGGGCTCGAGCGCTATGTGCGCCGGCTGGGCGTCGACGCCGCCAAGCGGATTTTCCTGACCTGCGAGCGGCTGGACGCGGCGGAGATGAAGCGCATCGGCTACCTCACCGACCTGGTGGCGGCGGACGCGCTGGAGGGTCGCGTGGCCGAACTGGCCGAGACGCTGGGCGCTTTCGCACCCATCGCGCTGATCGCGATGAAAAAACACCTCAACGCCATCGCCGACGGCGTGTTCGACGCGGCCGATCACAAGGCGGATGCGGCGCGGGCGGGGGCGTCGTCGGACCTGCGCGAAGGGCAGAGCGCGTGGAAGGAGAAACGCGCGCCCCGCTTCACCGGAAGCTGACCCCCGGAGACCCAAGCCTCATGGACGACCTGCTCTCGCGTTCGCCCCAGGCGCCGGCCAGCATCCAGGACCGGGTGCGGCTGGCGGTGGAGGCGGAGATCCTGTCGGGCGCCCGCCCGCCGGGCAGCGTCATCGACGACCGCGACCTCTCGCGCCGCTTCGAGGTCTCACGCACCCCGGTGCGCGAGGCGCTGCAGCGGCTGGCGGCCGAAGGGCTGGTCGACATCGCGCCGCGCGCCGGGATCTTCGTGCATCGGGCAAGCGGGGGGGAGCTGATCGCGCTGCTGGAGGCGCTGTGCGAGACGGAAGCCACCCTCGCCCGGCTCGCCGCCCGGCGCGCAGGGGCCGAGCAGGCCGGGGCGATGGGCGCAGCGCTCGACGGCGGGCGAGCCAGCGCCGCAGCCGGGGACCGCGAGGCCTATGCGTCGGCGAATGCCCGGTTTCACGAGGCGATCTATGCGGCGGGGGGCAACCTCGTGCTGGTGAGCCACGCGCGCGGGGTCCGCAAACGGCTCGCGGCCTACCGGCGCAGGACCTTCGACCTGCCGGGACGGCTGCTGCGCTCGGCCGAGGAGCACGCGCCGGTCGCCGCCGCCATCGTGGCGGGGGACGAGGCGGCGGCGGATGCGGCGATGCGCGCCCATATCGGGGCGGGGGGCGAGGCGATGGCGGCCCTGGTGCTCGCGGCCGAACAGGACGCGGCGCGGCGACAGGGCTGAAGGTCTCGCAACGGCGGGACCGTCGGCGAGGGAGAGAGAGCGGAGGGCGGCGATGCTGCGCGCCCGGCCGATGCCGACGGCGCCGGGATGGATGCGGATCGCCGGCCGGGGCGGTCGGCTGGGCGCCGGATTGCGGTGGGGCGCCTTACGTTCGCGTCTGACGTTCGCGCAAAGCACGGTCGAACCCGGGCCTCCGGAGCTCCGCCCCAGACGCTGACGCGCTGCGGAACTTGAAATATGCCGCTGGGACTTCGGCCGGGCGCGAAGTCCGGAAAGGCGCGGCTGCGCGCCCGGCGGGCGATGCGGCGGCGCGGCCCGCGGACGGATCGAGGCGCTGGGGCTGGCGGGCGCGCGGCTGGGTTTCGAGATGGGCGAGATCGGGCTGATCCTGCACGCGCCCCCCATCGCCACCAATGCCGTCCTGACCGACGACCTGCCCGAGGGCGCCCGGATCGCAACCGCCAGCTTCGAGGACGTGCTGGAGATCGGACGCCATGCGCGCACCGACATGGACGCGGCGGCGGCGAAACTGGCTGCGACCGGCGTCCCCGCCTGCGCCATCGCCTGCCTCAACGCCGGCGTCAATCCCGACCACGAACGCGCCATGGCCGCACGCCTGCGCGTCCCGGTCCCGGGCCCCGCCATCTCCTGCTCGCACGAGGTCTCGCCCGAGATCCACGAGCTCGAGCGGACCGCCGCCACCGCGCTCAACGCCCTGCCGATGCCGGTGATCGCGGCCTATGGCGCGAACCTCCGCCGCCGGCTGGCGGATGCCGGGATCGGAGCGCCGGCGGAACGGCTGGCGGGGCGGCTCGACCTCGCGGACGTGGTCGGCGCGGACATGGGGGAACGTCCTGCGACGTCTCGGTCGTGGCCGAGGGGCGGCGCACGGTGGTGACGCAAGGCGAGATCGACGGACTGCCGGTGCGCGCCCCGAGGGTGGAGATGCGGGCGGCGGCGCGGGCGGCGCTGGAGGAGAAGGCCGCGGCCCCGCTGGGGATGGACGCCGACCGGGCGAGGGCGGGGGCGCTGGCGGTGCTGAACGCAACGCTGACGACGGCGATAAAGTTCGCGCTGTTCCAGCGGGGGCTCGATCCGCGGGACTTCGCGCCGATGTCTTTCGGCGGGGCCGGCGGCCTCCATGCCTGCGAGGTGGCGGATGGGATGGGGATGACGACGGCGGCCTTGCCGCACGACCCCTCGACCTCTCTCGGCCCACGGCATCCTGCATGACCTCTCGGTCGCCGCGATCACGCCGCCGACCGGGGACGCCGCCCCCCGGATTGCGGAGATGGCGGCGCGGGGCCATGCGGCGTTGGACGTCGACGCCCTGCCCGCCAACCGCCGCGCGTCGGCGCTTTCGGCCGACCTGCGCTATCGCGGCCAGGCGTTCGAACTGGCGACCCTGCGCCTAACCGCCGCCGTCGCGCTGGACCAGGCTGCCGCCGCCGTAGCCCTGGACGAGCCGCATCCTCCGCCTGCTCGCCTGGAGGGCGGGGGGCGGGAGGCGGGGCGCAAGATGCGGGCATCGGGCGCCTCGCAGCAGGCTTTCGTCGGCTTCCTCGGGGGGTTCCGGCGTCCATCGCCTTCGCCGAGGTGCAGCCGGCGCTGGCCCTTCCTGGGCCCTGGATTGCGCCATCACCGGGGCGCGGTCGGGCTGCAGGGCCAAGTGGCGCGAAAGCGCCAGGTTCATCTCGCCGATGCCGATCGCCTTCGGGCTGGCCGGGCAACTGGCGAACCTGCACTGGTGGAGCGGGTTGGCCCCCGCGGTTCAGACGTTCCTTCAGGACAAGCCGGCCGGGCCGGAGAGCTCGATCTTCGACCTCGCGGCCACGGAGACCTCGGCGTCCATCGTCTCCCCCGCCGAGGCGTCGGCCAGCGCGTCCGCGGCGGCTGCAGCCCCGCCGCGCCGCTTCCTGCCAGCAGCGCGGCCATGCCTGATGCTCCAGTGGCTTCGCGCGTCCTGCTGAGGTGGAACGCGAAGCGGCGCCGACAACCGGGGCCGGTGGTTCGCGCAAGTTGCGCGCCCCCCCGCCGGCTATGCTGCGCCCGACCTCATCCCCGCGCGCCCGCCGCGCCCGGCCCGCAGGAGCCCCGCCGATGTTCATCAACTCCATCGCCCGCGACCCCGACCTCGAGTGCTTCCGTCAGGAGGTCCGCGACTTCTGCCGGACCGAGATCAGCCCCGAGCTGCGCCGCATCCTCGACCTCGGGCAGCACGTCCCAAAGGACATGCACGACGCCTGGCTGAAGGCGCTGGGGCGCAAGGGCTGGCTCGCCGGCAACTGGCCCAAGGAGCATGGCGGCCTGGGCTGGAGCGCCGAGCAGTCGGCGATCTTCCGCGACGAGACCGACGGCGCCGGCGCGCCCTGGCTCTCGCCCTTCGGGGTCACCATGGTCGGTCCGGTGATCTACACCTTCGGCTCGGCGGAGCAGAAGGCGCGCCACCTGCCCGGGATCGTGAAGAACGAGACCTGGTGGTGTCAGGGCTATTCGGAGCCGGGCTCGGGCTCCGACCTCGCCAGCCTCAAGACCCGCGCGGTGCGCGACGGCGACGATTACGTAGTGAACGGTCAGAAAATCTGGACCACGCTCGCCCATTGGGCTGACTGGATCTTTTGCCTGGTGCGCACCGATCCGGATGTGAAGAAACAGGCCGGGATCTCGTTCCTGCTGATCGACATGAAGACCCCCGGCATCACCGTGCGCCCGCTGATCACGCTCGATCTGGGCCATCACCTCAACGAAGTGTTCTTCGAGAATGTGCGCGTGCCGGCCGAGAACCTGGTGGGCGAGGAGAACAAGGGCTGGGACTACGCCAAGTTCCTGCTGGCCAACGAACGCGTCGGCGTGGCCGAGATCGGAAAATTCGGACGCTATCTCAGCCAGCTGCGCGACCTTCTTGGCAAGACGCATGAGGGCGGGCGGCCGCTCTCCCAGGACCTCGGCTTCCGCCGCAAGCTGGCCGAGCTGGAGATGAGCCTCTCCACCCTCAAGGCCATGCATTCCGACGCTCTGGCGGCGGGGACGCCCGGCCTGATCTCGGCCGCGGCGCTGAAGCTGCGCGGCTCGGAGCTGCAGCAGGCGATCCTTCAGACCATGACCGACGTGCTCGGCCGCCACGGGCTCGCCTACCAGGCCGACGCGCTGATGGCGGGCTGGAACGGCGAGCTGGTGGGCCCGGAGGAGAGCGCCGGAATCCTCGCCGAACATCTGCACCGCCGCGCCGCGACCATCTATGGCGGGTCTTCCGAGATCCAGCGCAACATCATCGCCAAGGGCGCCCTGGGGCTCTGAGGAAACCAACATGACCGCTTTTTCCGCCGAGGAGCGTCAGCTCCTGCACGACAGCGCCACCAAGTATTTCACCGACCGCTACGGGGCCGCGCGCGCGCGGGAGCTGACCCGCGACGAGGGACCCGACGGGTTCGGGCGGACCGAATGGAAGAGCTACGCCGACCAGGGCTGGCTTGGCCTGATGCTGCCTGAAGACGCCGGGGGCTCCGAAGGGGGCCTGACCGAGGCTGCGATCCTGTTCGCCGCCGCCGGCGCCGAACTGGCGGCCGAACCGCTGATCCCCTGCATGGTGCTCGGCGCCGGCGCGGTGACGGGGCTGGGGACCGAGGCGCAGCAGGCGGCGCTGGAAGGGGTGGCCGAGGGCCGGAAGATCCTCGGCTTCCTGCATTACGAGCCGGGCTCGGGCTATGCCCGCGACCACGTCGCCACGGTGGCGCGCCCGACCGCAGGCGGCTATGCGCTGACCGGCGACAAGGCGTTTTCGCTGGGCGCGCATGCGGCGGACCTGCTGGTGGTCTCGGCCCGCATCGGCGGCCCGGACGGGCCGGTGGGGCTGTTCCTGATCCCGGGCGACGCCGAGGGACTGCACCGCACGTCTGCGCCCGCGATGGACGGACGGCGGGGCGCGGCCGCGGCGCTCGACGGCGTGACGGTCGGGGCGGAGGCGCTGCTGGGCGGGACCACGGAGGACCGGCTGGCGGCGATCGACATGCTGCTCGACCACGCGGCGCTCGCCACCTGCGCCGATGCGCTGGGCGCGATGATGCGCGCCGCGGCGATCACCACCGACTATCTCAAGACCCGCGAGCAGTTCGGGCAGAAGTTGTCGTCTTTCCAGGTGCTTCAGCACCGTCTCGTCGACATGCGGGTCTGCTGCGAGGAGACCCGCGCCGCCATCCACGCCGCCCTGACCGCGGTGGACGAGGGTCGGCCCGACGCCGCCATCGCCGCCTGGCGGGCCAAGGCCGAGACCGCGCGGGCGGCCCGTTTCGTCGGCGCCCAGGGGGTGCAGCTGCATGGCGGCATGGGGATGACCGACGATCTGGGGATCGGGCACTACTACAAGCGCCTCTCGATCGACGAGGCGCTTTTCGGGGACGCGGACTGGCACTTGAACCGTTTGGTTGCGGCGCAGGATGAGCGCGCCGCCGTGCCCGCGCCGGAGATGGCCGGGGCATGAGCGCCCCCGCCATCCGCACCGAGCGGCCGGCCGAGGGGGTGTTGCGCATCACCCTCGCCCGGCCGGAGATGCGCAACGCCCAGAACCTTGCGATGCTCTATGAGCTGAACGCGGCCTTCGACACAGGCGCGCATGACCCGTCGGTCAAGGTGATCGTGCTGGCGGCGGACGGCCCGCATTTTTCGTCCGGCCACGACCTCGCCGCCGACCGGACCATGCCCGACGCCCCCACGGTCACCCCCTGGGGCGGCTTCGACGCGCCCGGCGCGGAGGGGCGGCAGGCGCGGGAGGAGGAGTATTACCTCGGCTTCTGCCAGCGCTGGCGGGACCTTCCCAAACCCACCATCGCGCAGGTGCATGGCAAAGCCATCGCCGGCGGGTTGATGCTGGCGGCGGTCTGCGACCTGATCGTGGCCTCCGAGGACGCCACCTTCTCCGACCCCACCGTCGCCTTCGGGGTCAACGGGGTGGAGTGGTTCTCCCACCCCTGGGATTTCGGGCTGCGCAAGGCCAAGGAGCTGCTGTTCACCGGCGGCATGCTGGGCGCGGCGGAGGCGCGGGCCATCGGCTTCGTCAATCACGTGGTCGCGCGCGAGGAGCTGGAGGGCTTCACGCTCGCGCTCGCCTCCCGCATCGCCTCGCGCCCCGCGATGGGGCTCAGGCTCGCCAAGCAGTCGGTGAACGCGGCGCAGGACGCGCAGGGGTTCCGGACCGCGATGGCGACCGCGATGGCCCTGCATCACGTGGGCCATTCCAACAACATGGAAGTGCACGGCCAAAGCGTCGACCCTGCCGGCATGGCGGTGATCCGGCGCGACGCCAAGGGGGGCTGAGGCCTCCCGCCACCCGAAGGAAACCCGATGACCGAAGACATCCTGCTGGTCGACACGCCGCGCCCCGGCGTGCGGCGTCTGACGCTGAACCGCCCGGAAAAGCGCAACGCCCTGTCGAACGCGCTCCGCGGTCGGCTGATGGCGGAACTTGAGGCGGCGGATCTGGATGACGCCGTCCGGGTGACGGTGATCCGCGGGGCGGGGCCGTCGTTCTGCTCGGGCTACGACCTCTCGGCGAACAACGACGAGGGCCGCCCCTATCACACCGCCAGGGGCCACCAGAACTGGAGCCGGCATGTGGTGGAGGGGTGGTTCCGGGTCTGGGATCTGGCCAAGCCCGTGATCGCGCAGGTGCACGGGCATTGCCTGGCGGGCGGGTCGGAGCTCGCGACCGCCTGCGACGTGGTCTACGTGGCCGAGGACGCCCAGATCGGCTATCCGCCGACAAGGCTGATGAGCCCGCCCGACATGCAGTTTCATCCCTGGCTGATGGGGATGCGGCGGGCGATGGAGATGTATCTGACCGGAGATTCCATCTCCGGAACCCAGGCCGCCCTGGACGGGTTCGCCACGCGCGCCTTCCCCGCCGACCGGCTGGAGGCCGAAGTGCTCGACTTCGCCGAGCGCGTCGCGAAAGTTCCCACCGACCTCCAACAGATCAACAAGCGCGCCGTGCACCGGGCGATGGAGATCATGGGGATGCGCGACGGGCTGCGGGCGGGGGCCGAGATCCAGGCGCTCGCCTTCACCACCGAGCCGAGCCGCGCCTATCGCGACCGCTTCCGCCGCGACGGGACCAGCGTGAAGGGCCTGCTGACCGAGCGGGACAAGCCTTTCGAGGGCTGAGCGCCCCCCTCAGGCCCGACGGCGCTTCAGCAGGAGCCAGGCCCGGAGATCGGCCACCGTCTTCGCCGTCGCGCCGACGGCGAGGGCGCAGAGCGCGGCCTTCGACACGGTCCCCATCGTGCCGTCGATCAGCATGGCATGGACCACGCTGGCCCCCACCACCACGATGACCAGCGCGGTATGGCCGATGCGCCAGGCGCGCGGCCGGAGCCGGCGACGCAAGCCCGCCAACAGCGCGGCGGCGAACACAGCCCACATGGCGATCACGCCCCAGACGGAGAACGCCGTGGGCGAGGCGAAGGTCAGCGCGTCGATCACGTCGGGCGGGCTGGTGAGCCATAGCGCGCCGACATGGACCGCGACCGCCACGACCAGCGTGATCCCGGCCGCGCGATGCACGCGTCGCCCGGGGCGGACGGGCAGGCCCGGAAGCCGGCCCCCCGCCAGCAGCGGCTGGACCAGCAGCAGCGCCATCGCGATCACCCCGGCGAAGCCGGCGACGATGTAGACCGGGTCTCGCCACGCGAGCAGCGGGCTGTCGGCGGCGACCCCTAAGGGCACGACGATGGCGAGCGCGAGCCCGCCCCAGATCAGGATCGCGCGGAGGCGGAATTGACCGGCAAGGCGGGACATGAAGGTCAGGCGGGGGCCAGCACGAAGTCGGCGGTCAGGCTTGTGTCGCTCGCGTCGCGCAGGACCGGCCGCAGGAACACGGTCCTGAACGCGTCGTCGTCATAGGCGAGATGGGCATGCGCCTGGCCGAAGGCGGGGATGATCTGCGGCATCTCCAGCCGGAAGATCCCGTCGGCGTCGGTCAGGGTGGCGCCGTGGCTCCGCGGGTCGCGCTCCGCGCCTTCGGTGGTGTGCGCCCAGATCTGGATGCGCTGGCCCGCCAGCGGCGCGCCGTCGCCGGCGCGGCGCACCGTGCCGCTCATCCAGAAGCCGCCGCCGCCGATGCGCTCCACGATCGGGGCGCCGGGGCGGTAGTTGTTGGAACCGCCCCGCATCGATGGCGTCGGCGCGACGCCATCGGCCCGGGCGGGCAGGAGCAGGCCGGAGGCGCCCGTCGCGAGGACGGCGCCGAGGAAGCTGCGGCGGGAGGACGAGGCTGAAGTCATGTCGGGCGCTCCTGTCGGTCGTCGTGCCATGGGACCGCGCCGGAGGACGCGGCGAGGCGGGCGGCCCGCCTCCCCACGGAACCTAGGGGCGCGACGCGCAGGGAGAACCTCGCCCACGGCTAAGTGAAGGCGGGCGACCGCTGCGGAGGACGGAGGGGCGACGCGGAGCAACCCTCGCCGACCCTTCTCCTGACGCGCGCCCGGCGGGCATGGCCGGCCGGGCGCGCGTGACCTCCCCCGTTCAGGCCTGCGTCGCGACGGGCGCGGCGTAGTTGACCAGCTGGTTCGCCACCCGCTCCGGCGTTTCGACCTGAAAGCCCAGCACCGCCGAGCAGAGCGCCTTGCCGAAATTGTCCATGGCGAGGCTGCGCGACACGCCGCCCCCCAGCGCGCCCTCGCACACGAATTGCAGGGCGCCGAGATTGTCGAGCCGGTGGCGGGTGACCGTGCCGGTGATCGCGCCCCGGTAATGGGCCTTGAAGGCTTCGGGGGTCAGCTGCTCGCACAGCAGTTCGAACAGCGGATCCGAATAGGCGATGACCGAGATCAGCGCGGTGTTCCCCTTGTCGCCGGAACGGACATGGGCGAGGTGGCGCAGCGGGACCAGCATCTCAGACCTCCAGCATGGTGATTTCAGGGACGACGGCGTCGCGGTCGATCATCGCCGACCAGACGCCGACCACCTCGCGCACCCGCTGACGGTGACCGCCGCGCTTGCCGGTCATGGCGACGCCGGAGACGGCCATGCCGTCGACCTCGCGCCCGACCTTGAACGCCTCGGCATAGGTCTGGGTCCGGGCGGCGACGCGGACCGCGACCTCGTAGGGTTCGGGCGCATCGGCGGGGGTGGCGGCGCCGTGGACGGAGTTGTAGCCGACGAAATCGATGCGGACCTCCTCCGACTTCAGGCCGACGATCCTGAAGCGTTCTTCGAGGATGCGTTTCGCCAGCTTCGCCCGGTCCAGCGCCCCGGGGCCGGCATAGAGGAACATGTCCTCGCCGATATAGCCCTCTCGGCAGCCGATGGAGACTTTCAGCCGTTCGGGGCGGGGCTTGCCGGACACGCCTTCGATCCGCACCCTTCCGTCATTCAGCTCCGTCAGCTTGGCCGTCGAAAAATCCACCACCACGTCGGGGGTGATGTAGTTGCGCGGGTCGTGGACCTCGTAGAGCATCTGCTCCTTCACCGACCGCAGCGAGATGCCGCCCCCGGTTCCCTCCAGCTTGCCCAGCACGCAGGCGCCGTCTTCGGTCACATCGGCGATCGGAAAACCGAGGTTCCACGGCTCGGGCACGTCCTTGAAGCCGGGGTCGGAGAAATAGCCGCCGGTGATCTGGGCGGCGCATTCCATCAGGTGCCCGATGGCGGCGCCGGCGCCGAGGCGCTCGTGGTCGAGCGGATCCCAGCCGAATTCGTGCAGCATCGGCCCGAGGAAGAGCGACGGGTCGGCGCAGCGGCCGGTGATGACGATGTCGGCCCCCTCCGCCAGCGCCTGGGCGATGGGCTCGGCCCCGAGATAGGCCTCGGCCGAGAGCAGCGCCTCGCCGAAGGACGTCGGGTCGGCCCCCGTCTCCAGGATCGGACCGCAGAGGTTCATGCGGTCGGTGACCACGCCCCCGGTGACGAAGGCGACCTTCTTGCCGGTCGCGCCGAGCTGGCGCAGATGCCAGCGCACCCGGTCCGCGGCCCCTTCCGGGTCCACCCAGCCCTGGTTCGACACGATGCGGGTGCCGGCCTTCAGACAGCCGGGCAGCACAGCGGTCATGCGGTCGTCGAGATAGGGGTCCCAGCCGATGGCGTTCGGGTCCTCGTTGCGGCGGACCTGGGCCATGGAGACGGTGACCTCGGCCATCGTCTCGAAACACAGATAGTCGAGGCGGCCGCGCTCGGCGTTCCAGCGGGCGGGCTCGACCCGGTCGCCCATCCAGGCGGAGCCGGAGCCGATGCGGATGGACTTCATCGCGGGGCCCTCGGGGGGGTGCGGCGGGTGGTCATGGCGTTCTCCCAGGCGGTTCGGTCGCGCCCTTCAGGACGGGGCGTCTGGCGCGCATCATGGAACGGAACAGGGGCAAGGCGCCAATCGCAGGCGGCTAAATTTCGTGAGATGGAATTTTATATCACTGGGAAGATGGTCAGAGCGCCTGCGCGCTCAAAAGATGCTTGCAGGATGGAAGAAGCGTCAGGGCGGCGCGAGCAGGCGCGCGCGCACCTGGTCGACCTCGGCGCGCAGCAGGTCGGCCAGGCGCTCCTCCCGCGCCAGGATCCGCGCCGTGGGGCCGACGATGCTGAGCGCGCCGGTGACGCCGATCTCGGGCGCATCCACCGTCGCCGCGATGCCGCCGCCGCCGACATTGATCAGGTCCGCGACCATCGCGTAGCCGCGGAGGCGGGCGCGGGCGGCGGCCTCTTCGATCAGCGCACGGTTCAGGCGCGGGAAGCGGACCAGCGCCGGCGTCACCCGGTCGAGCGCCGCCGCGGCCTCGGCCGGCGGCAGCGCGGCGAGCAGCGCAAGCGCGCCCACGCCCACCCCCAGCGGCCGGCGCCGCCCAATGCCCAGCGTATCCACCCGGATCGGGTGGCGACCGAATTCATGGGCCACGTAAAGCGCCTCGTCGCCGCAATGCACCGACAGCATCACCGTATCCTCGGACAGCACCGAGAGGCGGAGCACCGAGGCCAGCGCCGCCTCGCGCAGGCGCCCTGCCCGGCTGGCCTCGCCCAGCGTCCCGGCGGCGGGGGCGAGCGCATAGAGCCTTCGGCGCGCGTGGCGGCGCACCAGGCCGTTCTCGGCCAGGTTCTCCAGGATGCGCGACGCGGTGGCCTGGTGCAGGTTGGCCGCGGCGGCGATGTCGACAAGGCGCAAAGGCGCGTCGAAGCCGGCGAGCGCACGCAGCACGGCGCAGACCTTCTCGATGGAGCTGCTGGCGCGGGTTTCGCCCGGGCCCGGACCCGGCGGCGCGGTCATCCGGCGCCGCCGGCGGAGGCGCGGGCGAGGGGGCCGCCGATCCGCTCGGCCTCGGCCAGCATCGCCTGGGCCAGCGCCTCGCGCCGCGGCAGCAGCCGCTCGCTGAGCGCGACGAGGCTGATCGCAGCCACCGTCTCGCCGTCCGGGCCGCGGACCGGGACGCCGATGGAGCTGACATGATCGTCCACATGCTCATGCGCGAATGCGTAGCCGTCGCGCCGGGCGGCCTCGACCTCGGCCCTGAGCCGCGCCAGCGTCAGGCGCGGGAAGTCGCCGAGGCGCAGGGGCAGCACTTCCAGATAGGCCTCGGCCCGGGCGGGCGGCGCGAAGGCGAGCAGCGCCAGCCCGGCGCCGCCGACGCCCAGCAGCCGTCGGACGCCGGGCTGGACGCTGACCGGGCTGATGGGAAAGCCGCCGTTGGCGCGGTCGAGATAGAGGGCGTCGAGCCCGCTGGCCACGGTCAGCAGCACCGCGTCGCCGGACGCCTCGGCGAGCCGGGCGAGGCCGGGGGCGGCGGCGGCGCGCAGGTCGTCGGCGGGGGGGCGACGGGCGAAGGCCGCGGTCTCGGGCCCGGGGATGTAGGTCTTGCCGGGCTCGATCCGCTCCACGAAGCGCTCGCGCGACAGCGCCTCCAGCACGCGCAGCGCAGTGCCGGGCGGCAGCTCTGTGGCGGCGGCGATCTCGGTCAGCCGCCCGCCGGGCGCGTCGCCCAGATGGCGCAGCACGCGGCAGACCTTGTCGATGGCGCTGGTGTCGGAGGTCTTGCGCGGCAAAGGAGGCGTTCCCGTCTGGGGCGAATGCGACGACTATCTTGCAAGCTGAGAGAAGAGGAAAGGGGGACGCGGCCCGGTCAGGGCGCGGAGGTTTCGAGGGATTCGGGGGCCGGCGATCCGGGGGAAGGCCGTCGCGGCATGCCGAGGCCGGAACGGGGGCGCCGCCGAACCACGGGCGCCTGTCCGGACGGCGGCCCCGCCCCGGTCCCCATCGCCGGCGAAAGCCGCGCGCCACCAAGCCCGCACGCCGGCGCCGAGGGCACGGCCGACCGTTCAGCGGCCTATCGCATAGGCCTGCATCAGGCGGGGGGTGGCGGCGGCGCGCAGCCAGCCGTCGGACCCGCGCGAGGCGGCGGTGAGGCGCCCGACGCTCCAGTCCGGGGCGACGGCGACCTCGTGGCCGCGGGCGCGCAGCGCGGCGATGACCGGCGCGCCGGCGGCGGCCTCGATCATCATCGCGCCCGGCGCGGCCTCGCGCGGGTAGAACGACCCGGTGAAATGGCGGGAATGGAAGAGCGGCGCGTCGATGGCCTGCTGCAGGTTCTGGCCGTGCAGCGCGTGGCGCAGGAAGAACGCCAGCTGCCACTGATCCTGCTGGTCGCCGCCGGGCGTGCCGAAGACGAGGCGGGGCTCGCCGTCCTGCAGGGCGAGGCTGGGGGTCAGCGTGGTGCGCGGGCGTTTGCCGGGGGCGAGGGTTCCGGGCAGCCCCTCCTCCAGCCAGAACATCTGGGCGCGGGAGTTCAGCGCGAAACCGAGCGAGGGGATCACCGGCGAGGATTGCAGCCAGCCGCCGGAGGGCGTGGCCGCGACCATGTTCCCCCAGCGGTCGATGACGTCGAGATGCACCGTGTCGCCCTTCTTTTGCGACAGATGCGCCATGGTCGGCTCGCCGCCCCCTGCGCCGGCGCCCTTCGGGGCCTTGCGGGCGGCCAGGGCGATGGCGGCGTCGGCGAGGTGCTCGAGCCCGGGCAGCCGGCCCGGGCGTTGTTCGAGCGACGCCGTCTCTTCGATCAACCCGCGGCGCGCGTCGGCGTAGTCGCGCGAGAGCAGGGTTTCGAGCGGCACATCGGTGAAATCGGGGTCGCCGTAAAAAGCCTCGCGGTCGGCGAAGGCGAGTTTGATGGCCTCGATGGTGGTGTGGATGAAGTCGGGGCCGAGCGGGTCCATCGCCTCGATCCCCGTGCCGTCGAGAAGGCGAAGCGCCTGGAGGAGCGCAGGTCCCTGGCTCCACGCCCCGCATTTGGCGACGGTCCAGGCGCCGATATCGACCTGGGCGGGGGCCTCGTAGCGCGAGGCGTGACCGGCGAGGTCGGCGCCGGTCAGCACGCCCCGGCGGCGCTCGCCGCCGCCGTCCATCAGTTCCTGCGTGGCGAAGAAGGCGTTGATTTCGCCGGCGATGAAGCCGCGGTAGAAGGCGTCGCGGGCGGCGTCGATTTTCGCCTCGCGGCCCGTCGCCCGGTCGGCCTCGTCCAGCATCCGGGTCCACGTGGCGGCGAGGGCCGGGTTGCGGAAACGCTCGCCGCCGGTGGGGACGACGTCGCCGGGCAGCCAGGTGGCGGCCGACGTCGGCCATTCGGCGCGGAAGAAATCGGCGAGGCCGGCGATGTCGGCGGCGGCGCGGGCGAGGATCGGGTGGCCGTTCGCGGCGTAGGTCAGCGCGGGTTCCATGACCTCGCGCAGGGACATCGTGCCGTGGTCGCGCAGCAGCACCGCCCAGGCGTCGAAGGCGCCGGGGATGACGGTGGCGAGCAGGCCGGAGCCGGGGATCAGGTCGAGCCCCTGCCCCCGGTAATGCGCGACGGTCGCGCCGGCGGGCGCCGCGCCCTGCCCGCACAGCACCTGCGGACCGGCGGCGCCTGCGGCGTGGAAGATCAGCGAGATATCTCCGGCGGGGCCGTTCAGATGCGGCTCCACCACTTGCAGGACGAACCCCATGGCAGCGGCGGCGTCGAAGGCGTTGCCGCCCTTTTCCAGCACGCCGAAACCCACGGCGGAGGCGAGCCAGTGGGTCGAGGTCGCGACCCCGAAGTCGCCGGTGATCTCAGGGCGGGTGGTGAAGACGGGCATGGGCGTTCCTCGGGGAGCGTAGGCGTCGGACGGGGCGGAAGGTAGCGGGCGCGGTCGGACGGGGGAAGGGCGTGGCGCGCAGCCCCGAAGGGGGCCGCGCGACGGCCGGACCGCCGGTGGGGCCGAAGCGCCCGCGCGGCCGGGCGGGCGGGGCGCGGATGGTGACGGGCGCCGGCGGGAGAGGGCGCGCGGACGATCATGGCGAGGGCGCGCGAGGGGGGCGAAGGCCGCCCCCCCCAAAAAAAACATCAGGGCAGGACGCTGCGCGCGATCATGCAGTGAACACCCTTGGTCTGGTTCACCACCTGGGTGATGCGCAGATCGGCGGCGAGGGAGCAGAGCGAATAGGCGTCCTCGGGCGCCATCCCCGCCACCTCTCCCAGCCAGCGGATCATCACCCGCAGCGCCTTTTCGGCGGCCCGGTCGAGGTCGGGGTCGAGGCCCATGGCGATGAGATGGGTCGCGGTCTCGGCGCGGGGGGCCTCGAGGGTCAGGTCGCGGCGCAGGATGAATTCGAAGGTCCCGGTCAGCGAGGTCTCGATGGCAGTCACGCAGACCTCGCCGTCGCCCTGCACCGCATGGCCGTCGCCGCAGGAGAAATTGCCGCCCGGCACGAAGACCGGCAGGAACAGGGTGGCGCCCGGGACCAGCTCCTTCAGGTCGAGATTGCCGCCGAAGGCGCGGGGCACGAGGCTCGACACCCGCCCCCAGTTCGGCGGCGGGGCGACCCCCATCACCCCGAAGAACGGCGCGAGGGGCAGCTCTCCCCCCCAGGGCAGCGGCGCGATGCGGTTGTCCAGATCAAGCGGCATGTTCAGCACGCGCCCGGTCTGGAAATCGTCGGGCAGCGCGCCGGAGAGCGGGCGGATCATGTTCCAGCCCCAGTCGGTGCGCAGCTCGATCTCGCGGATCCGGATCTCCAGCACGTCGCCGGGCGCCGCCCCCTCCACCGCCACCGGGCCGGTGAGAATATGGCCGGGCAGCATCCGCTCGGCCCGCTCATGGATCGCGTGCATCTCGGGGGGGATGATGAACCCCTCGGGGGGGAGGTGGTCCGGACCGCCGGAGACGGTCTCGATGGTCACGATGTCGCCGGACGCGACGGTCAGCGCGGGGGGCGTGGTCGCATCCAGAAACCCCCAATGCACGGTTTCGGGCGTGGCGGTCAGGCGGTGTTCGGCCATGGGGAGCTCCGGCGGTTGGGGGGCGGTTGCGGAAAGGTCCGGACATCAGGCCCCGGCCCGCCCCCCGCGGTCAAGGCGCGCGGTTGACCCGGGGCCCGGGCGCGGGAAAGGGTGTGCGCGGAACAACATGCGAAGGGGACTTCCGGCATGACGGAGCTTTGGCAGGCGTCGGCCGCGGTGATCGCGGCGCGGGTGAAGGCGCGCGACACCAGCGCGCGCGAAGAGTGCGAGGCGGCGATCGCCCGGATGGCGGCGGCGAACCCCGCGCTGAACGCCGTGGTGGACGAGACCGCCGAGGCCGCGCTGGCCGAAGCCGACGCGGTGGATGCGCGGCTCGCGCGCGGCGAGGATCCGGGCCCGCTGGCGGGCGTGCCCTGCACGGTCAAGATGAACGTGGACTACAAGGGCCGGGCCACCACCAACGGGCTGCGCGTGCAGAAGGAGCTGATCGCGGGGCAGGACAACCCGGTGGTGGCGAACCTGCGCCGCGCGGGCGGGGTGGTGATCGGGCGGACCAACACGCCCGCCTTCTCGCTGCGCTGGTTCGCGAGGAATTCCCTGCACGGCACCACGCTGAACCCCCATGACCGGACCCTGACTCCGGGCGGATCCTCGGGCGGGGCCGGCTCGGCGGTCGCGGCCGGCATCGGCGCGGTGGCGCATGGTACGGACATTGCGGGTTCGATCCGCTACCCGGCCTATGCCTGCGGCGTGCACGGGCTGCGTCCGACGCTGGGGCGGGTGCCGGCGGCGAACCTGTCGGGGTCGGACCGCTCGGCCGGCGCGCAGCTGAACGCGGTCTCGGGGCCGCTCGCCCGGCGGATCGAGGACCTCCGGATCTCGCTCGCCGCCATGTCGGCCGAGGATCCGCGCGACCCGTGGTGGATGCCCGCGCCCCTGACCGGGGCGCCCGTGGCGAAGCGCGTGGCGCTCTGCCTCGCGCCCGACGGCATGAAGGTGGCGCCCGAGGTGACCGAGGCGCTGTTGGACGCCGCCAAGGCGCTGGAGGGCGCGGGCTATGTGGTCGAGGAGGTCGCGCCCCCGTCGATGGAGGACGCGGCGCGGGTCAACCTGACGCTGTGGATGCTGGATTTCTCGGTCGCGGCCACCCCGAAGCTGATGGCCGAGAACGACCCCGATTCGATCTTCGTCTCGACCCAGCTGATGAAGATCATCGCCGGCCAGGACCCGTTGAAGGCGTTGCAGGAGCGGATGACCCTGGTCCGCGCCTGGCAGCTCTGGCAGGAGGACTGGCCGCTACTCCTTTGCCCCATGTCGGGCGAGGCGCCGTTCGAAAACAACTCGGATGTGAAGTCCGAGGCCGATTTCGCCCGGATCCATGCCGCGCAGCTGACCCAGCTGGGGCTGCCCGCGATCGGCGTTCCGGCGCTCAGCGTCTCCACCGGGCGGCCGGGCAAGCCGATGGGCGTGCAGCTGGTGGGGCGGAAATACCGCGAGGACACGCTGCTCGACGCCGGCGCGGTGATCGAGGCGGCGCATCCGCCGATCCTGCCCGTCGATCCGTTCGCGGCCGGCTGAGGGGGCGCGGAGATGGCCGCCAAAACCGCGATCATCGGGCTCGGCATCATGGGCCGGCGGATGCTGGAGCATATGCGCCTGCACCCCGACTACGCCCCCGATTTCCTGTGGGACCCCTCGGCGGAGGCCTGCGCGGCCGCCGCCGAAATCCATCCGGAAGGGACGATCTTCGCCACCGCGCAGGAGGCGATGGCGGGGGCGGACCTCGTCTACCTCGCCTGCCCGCCCGCCCCGCGAAAAGCGCTGGCGCTGGAGGCGGCGGAGGCCGGGCGCGCGGTGTTTCTGGAGAAGCCGCTGGGGGTCGACGTGGCCGAAAGCGAGGATCTGGTCGCCCGGCTCGACGCGCTGGGAGCCCGGGCGGCGGTGAATTTCACCCAGGCCGCAGGCGCGGCGCTGACCGGGGTGGTCGCTTCGGCCCGGGCCGGGGAGCTCGGCCGGCTCGAGGGCGTCGACATCGTGGTCACCTACCCCGCCTGGCCGCGCGCCTGGCAGGTCGCCGCCGACTGGCTGCGCTTCCGGGCCGAAGGCGGCTATGTGCGCGAGGTGATCTCGCATTTCCTGTTCTTCTCGGAGCGGGTCCTGGGACCGCTGACGCTTGAGAGGGCGGTTCCGTCCTACCCCGCCGACCCCGAGCTCTGCGAAACGCATATGCTGGCCCGCCTGACCTCGGCGGATGGCGCCGTGGTGTCGGTGCTCGGCTCGGTCGGAGGCGCGCAGCCGGACCGGCAGCAGCTGACGGTAAAGGGGACCAAGGCCAGCCGGCGGATCGAGGATTTCTACCGGGATTCGGTCTCCACCGGCGGCGCGTTCGTCCCGGTGGGCGAGGAACCGGCGGACCCGCGGGCTTCGAGCCTCAAGGCCCAGCTCGACGATCTGTCGCGGATGATGAAGGGCGAGGCGCACCGGCTGGCGACCCCAGCCGAAGCGCTGCGGGTTCAGAAGCTGGTCGAGGCGATGCTGGCGGGAAAATAGGGGAGGGGGGGAAGGCGGGTTTGCACCCGCCCTACCTTCGCGGCGCTGAGGGGAGAGCGGGTGACCGCCCGCCCCCCCAAAAAATCACGCGGCGGCGGGTTCCATTCCGAAAACCTGACGGGCGAAGACCGGGTAGACGTCGGCGATGCGGCGCGCGACCGGGCCTCGGATCAGCGACAGGGTGTCGGCGTCGGGCGTCGGGGTCTCGGCCAGATGCGCGGGCATGTCGAACGCGAAGCCGGTGTTGTCGCGCACCTCCTCCAAAGTCACGCCGGGGTGGAGCGATTTCAGACGAAACCGCCCCGCCTCGCGCTGAAAGTCGAAGAGGCAGAGATTTGTAATGAGCGCGATCGGCCCGCCGGGGCGATGCACGCCGGGCTCGGACGTGCCGGGGGCGGAGATGAAGTCGACCTTCTCCACCAGCGTGCGGCGCGTGTGCTCCCACCGGAACAGGATCACCCGGGGCACGACGAAATAGAGATAGGCCGACCCGAAGGAGCCGGACCAGCGGACCTTCGTCTCCGGGTAGTCGCCGACGCCCACGAGGTTCACGTTGGCTCCGCCGTCGATCTGCCCGCCCGACAGGAAGAAGGCGTCCAGCCGCCCGCGGCCGGCGAGGTCGAAGAGCTCCCCCCCGCCATTGGTCCAGAACGTGGTCTTCCTGCTGCCGAGGATCGAGATTTTCGTGGCGCCCTTCGAGCGCTCATTGGCCAGCAGCGCCCCGGTCCCGGGAATCGGCGAGACCATGCCGACCGCCACATGGCGCGCCCCTTCCAGGAGGCCCGCGATGGCGGCGGCCTGGATTTCCTCGGGGCGGACGGGGGTCATTTCCGCGCTCATTCCGCCGCCTCCGCCCGGGCGCCGAGATGGGCCGAAAGCCAGTCCCGAAAACCCTCCTCGGTCCTCGCGGCGGCCATGTAGGCGCGCACGGCGTCGAGATCCGTCGGGCCATCGGCGGATTGCGGCCAGCAGGCGCCAGGTGCCTCGGCGATGGCGGCGACGTAGAAACCGGGGATGACGGCGGGGGCGAGGCTCTCGTCCTCCATCAGGTCGCCGTCGACGATGCGGTCCACGGTGGCGATGGTGATGTCCGCGGCGTGCGCCATGGTCAGCAGGTCGCGGTTGCGCCCGATCCAGATGTTGCCGTGACGGTCGGCCATGGGGGCGTGGAACATGGCGACGTCGGGATTGATCGCCTTGAGCAGGACCACCGGGTCGGCGCCGTCGGCGAAGGGATTTTCGATCACCTTCCAGTCGTCGCGATGGGTGATCAGGTCCGACCCGATGATGCCGCGCAGCGGCGCGAAGGGCTGGCCCTTGGCCCCGGCCTGAAGCGCCGCGTAGACCGCCGGGCAGGTCGCGTCGAGCACCTTGAGCGTGCCCGCCTTCACCGCCGCCGAAAAGCGCGGCGCGGCGCCGAGCTCGGACATGGACACGCCCGACGTCTCCACCGACGCCACGCAGCCGGCGCCCACCAGAATGTCGAGCATCATGCCCGAGGCCGGAAAGGCGCAGGTCGGAATGGTGACCATGCGCAGGCCGCGCACGCCGCGACGGACGAGTTCGAGGGTGACGGCCATCGGCACGTCGGTCTGCTCGCCCTTGGTGACGGCGATCCGGGCGCCGTCGGGGATCAGGGCCGCGAGGGCGGCGGGGTCGGCGAGTTGCTGAGCGGTCAAGGCGGATCCTCCGGGGCGTGTTTTCGAAGGCGCGGTTCCGGGCGCGCCGATTGGCGTCATCATAGCGCCGTTCGTCGGGGAACGCAGCGAAATCCTTCGCGCGTCCCTCGGGCCCGCGCATCGCATATGCGATGATCGCGGCGCCGGGGCGCGGCGGAAGCGGACCCGGCCCCCCTCGCGCTGCCCCTCGCGCCGCTTGCCAGTCCGGCCCGGCTGGGCTCTGCTGCCCGCAAAACAGCGGCGTGGCGAGCGGCCGGGCCCACAAGACCGGGGAGGAAACCGCATGAAAGACTATCGCGCCCGCGTCGCCGAGGCGGTGGCCGACGCCAATATCCCGAGCCTGCTGGCGATGCTGGTCCAGATGTCCGGCGAGCTGCGCTGGATGGAAGCGCCGTTCGCCGTCTCGCGCGGCTACGGCATCGACGAGAACGACGGCGGCGGGCTGGCGCCCGAAGCGGCGGCGGAGGTGCGCGCCGCGGCGGTGGAGGCGATCCTCGCCTGGAAGCGGACCGGCGCCGTCGCCCTCGAAACACCGGACGAGGCGATGCTGGTGCGGATGCTCTCCGCCTCGATGGGCGACCGGGTGCCGACGGAATACGGGCCGATGCTGGCCTATGACCTCGACATGGTGACGCGCTCCGCGGTCAGCCCCGAGCCGATGCGGCTGGATCCGCCCGCGGGGTTCCGCGTGCTGGTGATCGGCGCGGGCGCCGGGGGGATCTGCGCGGCGATCCGGCTGAAGGACGCGGGCGTGCCCTTCACCCTGGTCGAGCAGGCGGCGCGGGTCGGCGGCGTCTGGCAGGCCAACCGCTATCCGGGCGTGGGCGTCGACACCCCCAATCACCTCTATTCCTTCACCTTTGCAAATCATGACTGGACCCGCTGGTTCGTCTCGGGCGAAGAGCTGCGCGACTATCTGGAGGCGGTGGCGGACCGTTTCGCCCTCGCCCCCCACATGCGCCTGCGGACCCGGGTGCGGACCGCGCGCTGGGATGAGGCACGCCAGGTCTGGGATGTGGAGGTCGAAGGCCCGGACGGGATCGAGACCCTGACCGCCAATGTGGTCATCGCCGGGTCGGGCCTGTTCAATCCCCCGAAGAAGCCCGAGATCGAGGGATTGGAGACCTTCGGCGGCCCCTGCTTCCACACCGCCGAATGGCCCGAGGGAATCGACCTGAAGGGCAAGCGGGTCGCCGTCGTCGGCTCGGGCGCCAGCGCCATGCAGACCGTGCCGGCCATCGCGCCGGAGGTCGCGGCGCTCACCGTCTTCCAGCGCTCCCCCACCTGGGCGGTTCCGTTCGAAAAACTGGGGAAGGCCGCGCCCGAAAGCCAGCGGTTCCTTTTCGCCGAGGTGCCGCTCTACCGCGCCTGGTATCGGCTGCGGCTGAACTGGATCTGGTCGGACCGGCTGTTGCCGACGCTTCATGTCGACCCCGACTGGCCGCATCCGGAACGCTCGCTCAACCGCACCAACGACCGCTATCGACAGGTGTTCACCGACTACATCCTCGGCCAGATCGGCGACCGCCCGGACCTGATCCCGAAACTGGTCCCCACCTATCCGCCCTACGGAAAGCGCATCCTGCTAGACAACGGCTGGTATCGCACCGCGACCCGCGACAATGTGCGGATCGTGGACAATCCCATCGAAGCCATCGAGCCCGGCGCGGTGCGCGCCGCGGATGGCGAGCGGCACGAGGCCGACGTCCTGATCCTCGCCACCGGCTTCGACGTGCAGCGTTTCGTCTCGACATTCGAGACCTACGGGACGGGGGGCGTCTCGCTCCGCGACGCGTGGGGGGCGGACGAGGCGCGGGCCTATCTGGGCATGGCCGTGCCGGGATTCCCGAATTTCTTCTGCCTCTACGGCCCGAATTCCCAGACCGGCGCAGGCGGCAGCATCATCGCCATGCTTGAGAACCAGGTGCATTACGTGATGGAGGTGCTGTCGGCGATGCTGGCGGACGGCGTCGGCGCGGTGGAGTGCCGGCGGGAGGTGCATGACCGCTACAACGCCATGCTGGACGAGACGTTGCGCGACATGGTGTGGACCCATCCGGGCGTGAGCACCTATTACCGCAACGCCCGAGGCCGGGTGACGGTGAATTCCGGGATCCGCAAGCTGGATTACTGGGCGATGACGCGGACGGCCGACCTTGGCGACTACCATGTCGCCAGGCGGGCCGGGGCGGGCTGAGCCGCCGCAGGACGGCGGCGCGGCGGAGAAGGGGGGCGAATGATCGGCGGAGGACGGCGCAGAGGCGGCCGCGAGGCGGGTCCGCAAAAGGGTCCGCAAAAGGGTCCGCCGACGGGTCCGCCGACGGGGCGCGAAGACGCGCGTCCCCCGCGCCGCCGCGCCGCGCCTTACATTCCGCTTCCCATGCGGTATAAAAGCGGGATGAGCACCGTCGCGCTGCGCGCCTTCTCCGTCCATCTGCTGACCGCCACCGGGGCGGTGTTCGCCATGCTGGCGCTGCTCGCCGCGGTCGACGGGGCATGGAGCCGGATGTTCCTGTGGCTGGTGGTGGCCTTCGCGGTGGACGGAATCGACGGGCCGCTCGCGCGCAAATACGACGTGCGGACCCATGCGCCGCATATCGACGGCGCGACGCTCGACCTGATCATCGACTATCTGACTTACGTGTTCATCCCGGCCTACGCGCTCTTCCAGTCGGGGATCCTGCCCGGGGTCTGGGCCTGGGTGGCGCTGCTGGGAATCACCTTCTCCAGCGGGCTCTATTTCGCGGGCTCGTGGATGAAGACCGGGGACAACAGTTTTCAGGGCTTTCCGGGCTGCTGGAACATGGTGGTGCTGGTGCTGTTCGCGCTGACCCCCTCCACCGGCGTGATCATGGCGGTGATCACCGTGCTGGCCGCGGCGATGTTCGCGCCGCTGAAGTTCATCCACCCGGTGCGCACGGTGCGCTGGCGCCGGGCGTCGCTGACGGTGGCGGTGCTGTGGACCGGCTTCGCCGCCTGGGCCGCGCTCGCCGATTTCGCGCCGGGCGCTTTCGCCCAGGCGGGGATCGTGGCGACCAGCCTCTATCTGCTCGGCGCGGGCCTCGCCCAGCAGGTCACCGACCGCTTCCGGCGCTGAGCACGGGGGCGGACCGGGCGGCCGCCCGGCGTCCGAACTCAGCTTCAAAGTGACAATTGTCGCTGCGTCACCTCCCGCCAAAGATGTATGGAATCGGCTGTGCCAGCCCTGCGCCGGACCGGAGGCCGCGACCATGATCAGATTGAGCGCCACCCTCGGCGCGGTTCTTCTCGCCACCAGCGCCGCCTCCTCGGTCGAGGCGGCGATCTTTCCGTCCTTCGCCCCGCAGATGACCGCCCTGCGCACGACGCCGGCGGTGGCGCAGGCGCGCGCGGTTCTGGCGGAACGGCTCGACGCGCTCGCGGCCGGCGAGGGTGAGGCCGGAGTGGAGGGAGGGCTGGCCCAGTGGGGGAACTGGAACAACTGGACCAACTGGGGGAACTGGGGGAACTACTGACCCCGGCCGCCCACAGCCTTCGCCCCGCCGCGCGCATCGGGCTCGCGGTGCTGCAGCCGACGCCCTACTGCAACCTCGACTGCGCCTATTGCTACTTGCCCCACCGCGACGACCGCCGCGCGATGCGCGACGAGACGCTCGACGCCATCGGCCGCAACCTGCTGGCGAGCCCGCGCGCCGGCGGGCGGATCGATGTGGTGTGGCATGGCGGCGAGCCGATGACCCTGCGCCCCGCATGGTATGACCGCGCCTTCGCCCGGCTTGCCGCCGCGGCGCCCGGCGTCGCGATCCGGCACCGCTTCCAGACCAACGCGCTCGGGGTGAACGACGCCTGGATCGACCTCTGGCGACGCTGGGACGTGGCGCTCGGCGTCAGCCTCGATGGCCCGCAGGACCTGCATGACGCAGGGCGGCGCACCCGCGGCGGCGGCGGCAGCTTCGCGCCGGCGATGCGCGGGATCGCCCGGCTGCAGGCGGCGGGGTTGCGGTTCCAGGTCATCTGCGTGCTGGGCGCGCAGGCGCTGGGGCAACCGGACCGGATGCTGGACTTTTTCCTCGCCCACGACCTGCGCGATGTGGCGTTCAACGTGGAGGAGACGGAGGGCGCGCATCCGACCTCCAGCCTCGATACCCCCGACGCGCCCGCGGCTTACGCCCGCTTCCTCGCGCGCATCGCCCGCCGGATCCGGGCCGAGCGGCTGCGCTTCGCCTGCCGGGAGATCGAGGCGGTGCGCGGGCTCGCCGCCGCGACCCCGGAGGCGCGACGGGCGAACCCGCAGGCCGAGCCGCTGGCGATCGTGACGGTGGGGGTGGATGGGCGCATGTCCACCTTCTCGCCCGAACTGCTGGGCGCCCACGCGCCTGATTTCGACGATTTCGCCTTCGCCGACGTGCATCGCGACGGGCCGGACGCGATGCTCGCGAGCCCCGCCTACCGCCGCGCCGCCGCGCGGATCGAAGCGGGGATCGAGGCCTGCGCCCGCGGCTGCGCCTATTTCGACGTCTGCGGCGGCGGTGCGCCGGCCAACAAGTTCTTCGAGCTCGGCGCGATGGAGGGAACCGAGACGCTCTATTGCCGCCTCACACGCCAGGCGGCGCTCGACGGCGTGCTGGGCGCGCTGGAGGGCGCGGAGGCATGAGCCCGCCGGCCGAAAAGCTCCTGCGGATCTTGCGCATCGGCGTCGCCCTGCTGGCCGGCGCGGCGATCCTCGCGACGCTGCTGGTCGGCGCGGGCGGCGGCGGCGGCGAGGCGCTGACCGCGTTGCAGCGCGGGCTGATCCGCATCCCCGCCTGGGTGGTCGCCAGTTCGACCGGTCAGGACGCCGACGCCCTGCTGCGGGAGGGCGATCCGCCCGGCTTCCTCTATATCGAGACCCCGCAGCTCTACACGCGCGAGCGGCTGGTGAACGACCGGTTCCGGCAGGCGAACTGGCTGCGCGCCGTGCTCGACGAGACCGAGCGCGACGACGCCCGCTTCGCCGCCGCCACCGCGCGGGTGCGCCGCGCCACCGACGTGACCCTCGCCGCGGAGGCCGGGGCGAACGCGCCCGACGGGTCTGCCGCCACGCCGGGAGAACCCGCGCCGCCGGGCGCCCTCTCCCCGCGCGACCAGTTCCGAAATGTCTTCGATTTCCGCAGCGAGGTGCGCAACGAGCTGATGGACGCGCAGCTCGACGACGGCCATGACCTGGAGGGCAACACGCTCTACCGCCTGAATTTCAACGCGGTGGCGATGCCCTGGTCGGACCGGCGCGAGCCTCCGGGCTCCGCGGTCTTCATCGTCGAGGCGCGCAGCCCCCGGGCCCCGGAGGGGGCCGAGGCGCGGCTCGCCCATGCCCGCCAGAACCTGACCGACGACGCCCAGCTGCTGGAGGACTGGCGGCGCGAGATGCAGATCTTCCTGACCAACGTGGTCGATCTGCGCAGCGACGAATTCCGCCGCAGCGGGGCGCTGTTCAATCCGACCGATCCCAAGGAGGACGTGGCGCTCGACGTCTATCTGCGCCGCGAACTGATCGTGACCTTCCTCGACCTCGTCGCGGCGCAGATCGCTTTCGAGAACCCGCAGGCGTTCGCGCCGACGACGGCGCCCGGCCGCTGCGCGACCTGGCCCGAGAGCCTCGACGAGCGGCGGCAGTGCATCGCGGGCTGGGTGGACGAGCGCTGGGTGCTGGGGACCGAGGTGGTGAACCTGCCGCCGACGCTGCAGGGGGGGCTGCGCAAGGCGCTGGGGCAGGCGGACCGGATCAATCGAAAACTGTGGGCGCTCGACAACCCGCCGCGCGGCCCCGGGCCGGGACCCGGCGGGCCGCCCTCGCCGCCGGGGAACGCGGCGGGGACCGACGGCCAACCGCCCGATCCTGCGTCCGCGCCGCCCGGCCAGAGTTCGCCGGGATCCTCCGACGCGGAGCCTCCCCCGCCCGAATATCACGACCCGGGCATGAAACGCGCGCTGATCCGCCTGTTGCTGACCTATGAGGCGATCCGCGACGCCTGGGGCGACGACCTGCCCAAGGCCATGCTCCGCTTTCGCGAGGACGGCCGCCAACCCGACGCCATGGGCGCCGTCTTCGCCCGCTATGGCTCGCTGCTGTTCGGTCCCGAGGACGATGTGGAGGCCGCGCTCGTCGCCGGAGAGACGCGCCCGGGCTGCGGCGACCGGATCGGCGACCCCTGGGCCTACGGCGCCTGCGTCTTCCGCCATGAGCGGCTGGAGGACGATCTGCACGAGCTGATGACCCGTTTCATCCATGCGCGGGTCGGCGGCAGGCTGCAGGTCTACGGCGCGGGCTCTGCCAAGATCCTGGATTTTCTCGACGTCAGCCTGCGCGGCTGCAACCTGACCCGCTGTTCGCTCGTGGTCGACGCGCGGCGCCAGGCGCCGGCGGCGAAATCCGACCGCGACCGGCTCTGCGAGACGGAGGTCGACCGGATCCAGCCGGTCACCCCGGATTTCACCGAGCGCCGCACCGACATGATCCTCGGCTGCCGCCTGCGCGCCTGGCTCGACGACAACCGCAACGACCTGGCCGTCTACGCCATCGACCCGCGCGCCAGCGGCGAGGCGACCGCGCGCCAGGAGACCCGGTCGAGCGATCTCGCGGCGGGACTGGGGCGGGACGGCGTAGGGGTTGGGATCGGACGTCGCGACGTCGCCGACCGCGAAGCCACCCGGCTCGAGGCCTCGGTGATCGGCTTCTCCGAGATCGTGAGCGAGGGCGCGCCGCTGCCCAGCCCGAAATCGAGCGTCGTCTTCGGCTGGGTGGTGCGTCCGCTCAAGGCGGGCGACCAGTGGCAGCCGGCGTTCGAGCGGCTGTCGGCGGTGCTCTCGGCGCCGAGCTGGTGGAAACGCCTGGAATTCGAGGTCACCGCCTGCTGGGCGAAACCCGCGGTCGCGCGCGAGATGCAGGGGGCGCTGTTCGAAGCGCCCCGCGCGATCTGCGGGGAGGCCGCGCCGGGCGCCGAAGGGCTCGGCGGCGCGCGGCCGGCCCTGCGCCGCACGCTGCGCATCCAGCTGCCGCGGCGGGTCGAGGATGTGACCGACCGCTTCTCCTTCGACTTCATCAAGGCGCCCTATTTCGACAGCGCCTGGAACCGGAAGATCTCCAACCGCGCGCCGACCGGGCTCGAGGCCGGACGGCCCGGCGAGCTGGTGCTGCCGGGCGAACGGCTCTGGCGCGGAACGGTGGTCACGCTCGGCCAGCGCCCGGCCGAGAGCGTGCTGGTGCTGCCCAACATGAAGGGCGTGATCGCGCGCTTCGACTGCGTGCCGTTTCCGGCGGGCGAGGTCTCGTTCATTCCGCTCGCCGACCGGACGGCGCAGGTCGCCGACCGGACGGCGCAGGGCGAGGCGGCGCGCGATCGCGGGTCGGGCCGCGGCGGCCCGCCGCCGGTTCCCCATGCGATGGTGACCGTCTGGACGTCGGAGGGCAACACCGTGGAGGTTCCGGTGCTGATCCATCCCTTCGTGCAGCGGACGCCGGACGACATGCCATGCCGGATCGGGTCTCCCTGATCCCCGGATCCTCATCGCCAGGACCAACCTGCCCGACCGGCTGAGCGCGGGCGGCGGCAGGCGAGCCTACGTCCTGGGCGGCTCGGCGAGTTCGCGGTCCTGCTCGGGCACGTCGAGCGTGGACCACATCGCATCGCCCGAGGGCGGCGGCGGGGCCGCGCAGGCCCGGCGGTGAAGGTTCACCTTGGCGATGAAATGGGCGGAGATCGGCGCGGTCACGAACAGGAACGCCATGATCAGCAGCTCATGCAACGAGCCGTCGCCGAAGATGTAGCTGTGGATCATCGAGCCCAGCAACAGCGCCCCCACGCCGATGGTGCCGACCTTGGTCGGCGCATGCAGCCGGGTCATCGGATCGGCGAACTTCAAGAGCCCGATGGACGACACCAGCGCGAAGATCGCGCCGACCAGCAGGCACAGGGCGACGACGAGGACGCCGATGATTTCGAGATCGACGCTCATTCGATGATGTCTCCGCGCAGCACGAACCGGGCGTAGGCCACGGTCGACACGAAGCCGAGCATCGCGACCAGCAGCGAGACCTCGAAATAGATCTGCGTGCCCTGATGGACGCCCAGCAGCACGACAAGCCCGATCGAGTTGATCACCATGGTGTCGAGCGCGAGGATCCGGTCCCCGGTCGACGGGCCGATGACCAGCCGGATCATGGCCAGGATCTGGGCGATGGCGACGGCGGCGAAGGCCGCGACGAGGCTGATGTTCATGAGATCGACGGCGAGGCTCATAGGAAGATCTCCTTCAGACGGCGCTCATAGCGCTGTTTGATGTCGTCGCGCACCGCGTCGGCATCCTCGGCGTCGAGCGCATGGACCAGCAACGACCGGCCCCCGTCCGACAGATCCGCCGACACCGTCCCCGGCGTCAGCGTGATGGTGCCGGCGAGCACGGTGATCGCCTCGGGCTGCCGCAGATCGAGCGGCACCACCACCCAGATCGGGCGCAGGTTGGCGTTGGACCGGGTCAGAACGATCCAGGCGACCTGGATGTTCGCCACCATGATGTCCCAGATCACCAGCGCGACATAGGCGGCGAGCCGCGGCAGGTGAATGCGCTGCGGCCGGTCGGGCCACCAGCCGACGGTCATCCGCGGGATGACGATGCCGAGGATCAGCCCGAACACCGCCATTCCGGCGGTGAGGTCGTTCTGCAGCACGATCCACACCAGCGCGAGGATCAGCGTCAGGAGCGGGTGAGGCAGCAGCCGTCGCAGGAGCCTGCCCATGTCAGTGACCCTCCTCGGGTTCGCTCAGCTTGCCGGGCGTGTCCAGCACGGTCGCATAATACGGGGCCGGCGCGAAGAGCTGGGCGGCGGTGGCGGCCATGTAGGACTGGGCCGGTCCCGCGAAGACGGTATGCGCCGCGATCAGCGCCAGCAGCCCGCCGACCGCCACGTAGGAGAGCGCTGCGGGACGCGGCGGGGCCTCGCCCGACGCCGGCGCGAGGCTTTCGGCCTTCCAGAACACCACGCTGCCGGCGCGCGAGAAGCCCACGATGGCGACCAGGCTGGAGCAGAGCACGACCGCCCAGATCCAGACCGCGTGGGGCGAGGCGAAGGCGGCGTCGAGGATCAGCAGCTTGCCCACGAAGCCCGACAGCGGCGGCAGCCCCACCATGGCGATGGCGGCGGCGAAGAACAGCCCCGCGGTCATCGCCGCGCCCGCGACGGGCGGCTGGGCGGTCAGCGCCAGATCGGCCCGCGCGCCGCGCACCAGGTCGACGATCAGGAACAGCGCGCCGGCCGCCAGCGTCGAATGCACGACGTAATAAAGCGCCGCGGTGATCCCGGCTTCGGTGAACAGCGACGTCGCCACCATCACCATGCCCATCGAACCGATGACCGAGAACGCCGCCAGCCGGTTCAGCCGCCGCGCCGCCAGCACGCCGACCATGCCCACCGCGAGCGAGACCAGCGCGAAGGGCAGCAGCCAGGCGCCATGCAGGCCCGCGGTGGCCTCGAGATCGACCGGGAAGATCATCGTGTAGACCCGGATGATCGCGTAGGCGCCGACCTTGGTCATGATGGCGAAGAGGGCCGCGACCGGGCCCGGCGCTTCGGCGTAGCTCGACGGCAGCCAGAAATGCAGCGGGACGACGGCGGCCTTGATCGCGAAGACCAGCAGCAGCAGCACCGAGGCGATGCGGATCCCGGTGGTCGCATCCGCCCCGATCATCGCCGCCCGCTGCGCCAGATCGGCCATGTTGAGCGTGCCGGTCTCGGCGTAGATCGAGCCCAGCGCGAAGAGAAAGAGGGTCGAGCCCAGCAGGTTGAACAGCACGTATTGCACGCCGGCCCTGAGCCGCGGATTGCCGCCCGCATGAATCATCAACCCGTAGGACGCGATCAGCAGCACCTCGAAGAACACGAAGAGGTTGAAGAGGTCCCCGGTCAGGAACGCCCCCATGATGCCCATCAGCTGGAACTGGTAGAGCGCGTGGAAATGCTGCCCCCGCCGGTCCCAGCCCGAGCCGATGGCGTAGAGCAGCACGAAGAAGGCCAGCACCGAGGTCAGCAGCACCATCAGCGTCGACAGTCGGTCCGCCACCAGCACGATGCCGAAGGGCGCCGCCCAGTCGCTGAGCTGATAGAGCGTGATCGCGCCGTCCGACGCGGTCCAGGCGAGCCCGGCCGCCACCGCCATCAGCGCCACGACGCCCGCGACCGACAGCACCCGCTGGATGCCCGGATGATGCCGGGCCGCCAGCACGATGAACGGGGCCAGCATCGCGGGCAGCACGATCGGAACGATGATCCAGTGATTCATGCCGCGTCGCTCCGGGCCTTGCGCGCATCGCCTTCGTTGGGGTCTTCGGGGGGGTCTTCGGGGTCGTCCACGCGGTCGTCGGACCCGCCGAGGTAAGCGCCCAGCGCGATCATCACCACCACCGCGGTCATCCCGAAGGAGATCACGATGGCGGTCAGCACCAGCGCCTGCGGCAGCGGATCGGTATAGGTCTCGACACCGTCGAGCAGGATGGGCGAGGCGCCGACGGTCAGCCCGCCCGAGGCGAAGAGGAACACGTTCACCGCATAGGTGAGCATCGACATGCCCAGGATCACCGGGAAGGTGCGCTGGCGCAGCATCAGGTAAAGTCCGCCGGCGGTCAGGACGCCGATGGCCGTGGCGACGAGCAGTTCCATATCACGCCCCTCCCTGCGCTGCGCCCGGGACGGACGGCGAAGGCTCGCGGGACGGGTCGATATCCATGGGATGCTCGCTTTCAGGCATGTTGGCGCGCCGGGCCAGCCGCGAGAAGCTCTCCAGCGACAGCATCACCGCGCCCACCACCGCCAGGAACACGCCGAGATCGAAGGCCGCGGCGGTCGCCAGCTCGAATTTATGGAAGGGCGGGATCCGGACATAGGCGAAGGCCGAGGTCAGGAACGGCTTGTCGGCGAACCACGCCCCGATCCCGGTGAGGCCCGCCACCAGCACGCCCGCGCCGATGATGGCGTGATAGGGATAGCGCTGACGCTCCGACGCCCAGGCGAAGCCGCTCGCCATATACTGCATCACCACGCCGATGGAGACGACGAGCCCGGCGATGAAGCCGCCGCCCGGCTCGTTATGCCCGCGCAGGAAGATGTAGAAGCCGACCATCAGCACCACCGGCATCATCACCCGGGTCAGCACCACCATCATCGTGGGATGCATGTCGCCGGCCCGCGGCTGGTCGGGCTTGCGGTTGAGCAGGCGCGCGCGCACCGGGCCCGACAGCAGCGTCTCGGTCAGCGCGTAGATCAGCAGGGCTGCGATGCCGAGCACGATGATCTCGCCGAACGTGTCGAAGCCGCGGAAGTCGACCAGGATCACGTTGACCACATTGGTCCCGCCGCCGCCCGCATAGGAATTGGCGAGGTGGAACTCGGAGATCGACGGCGCCACCGCATCGCGCATCAGGTAGTGATAGGCGAGCCCGGTGGTCGCGAGCCCGCCCAGCGCGGCGACGCCCGCGTCGCGGGTCCGGCGCAGGGACGTGCTTTCCCTGGGCGTCCGGTTGGGCAGGAAGTTCAGCGCCAGCAGCAGCAGGATGATCGACACCACCTCCACCGTGATCTGCGTCATCGCGAGATCCGGGGCGCTGAGGAACACGAAGCCGATGGAGACCATCAGCCCGATGATCGCGATCAGGATCAGCGACAAGAGCCGGTCGCGATGCAGCGCCACCAGCGCGCAGGCGGCGACGATCAGCATCAGCCAGCCGGCGATGAAGGCCGGTCCCGCCGACTGCATCGCCCTGGTGGCGCCCGCATCGGCGCCGGTGGCCCATGCATAGAGCCCCGCCGCGACGATGACGACGGTGGCGATGGCCGCGTAGCGGGTGAAGGCGCCGTTATGGACCGGGTGGATGGCGCCGCGCGCCAGCGACGCCACGCCCGCGACGATCGCGTCGAAGATCACCTTCGCGTCCGGCCGCGGGGTCGCGTCCCAGAGGCGCAGCAACGGCTTGAACAGCGCGAGCATCAGCAGCCCGCCGGCGCCCGCGGCCATCGACATGTAAAGCGCGGGGACGACCCCATGCCAGATCTTGATATGCACGTCGGGCAGCGTCGCGGACTGCCCCAGCACCGCGCCGGTCACAAGCATCACCAGCGGCTCGGCCAGGAACGGCGCGACGCCGACCGCGACCACGATCGCCACCAGGATCGCGGGCGGCAGCCACATCCCCGCCCCCGGATCGTGGGGCCTGGCGGGATAGTCGTCGCGCACCGGGCCGAGGAACACATGCCCGATCAGCCGGAAGGAATAGGCGGCCGAGAACAGCGAGCCCAGAACCGCCAGCGCCGGGACCAGCAGCGGCCAGTCGAAGAGGAGGGTCCGGGTCGCTTCCTCCAGCATCATCTCCTTGGAGAGGAACCCGTTCAGCAGCGGAATGCCGGCCATCGACAGGGCGGCGAGCGTCGCGACCCCGAAGGTGATCGGCATCAGCCTGCGCAGGCCGCCCAGGCGGCGGATGTCGCGGGTATGCGCCTCGTGGTCGACGATCCCGGCCGACATGAACAGCGCCGCCTTGAAGGTGGCGTGGTTGAGGATGTGGAACACCGCCGCCATCGCCCCGAAGGCGGTGCCGGTTCCGAGCAGCATGGTGATCAGCCCCAGATGGCTGACGGTGGAGAAGGCCAGCAGCGCCTTCAGGTCATGCTTGAAGAAGGCGATGAACGCGCCCAGCACCATGGTGATCAGACCGGCGGTGGTGACGATGACGAACCATTCCGGCGTCCCCGCCAGCACCGGCCACATCCGCGCCATCAGGAAGATGCCCGCCTTCACCATGGTGGCGGAGTGCAGATAGGCCGAGACCGGCGTCGGCGCGGCCATCGCGCGCGGCAGCCAGAAGTGGAACGGGAACTGCGCCGATTTGGTGAAGCAGCCGAGCAGGATCAGGATCAGCGCCGGCAGGTAGAGCGGCGAGGCCTGGATCAGCGCGCGGTTTTGCAGGATCACGCTGAGATCGTAGCTGCCCGCGATATTGCCGAGGATCAGCATGCCGGCGATCATCGCGAGCCCGCCCAGCCCGGTGACGGTCAGCGCCATGCGCGCGCCCTGCCGCCCCTCGGGCAGGTGCTTCCAGTAGCCGATCAGCAGGAAGGACGAGAGCGAGGTCAGCTCCCAGAACACCAGCAGCAGCAAGATGTTGTCGCTCAGCACGATCCCCACCATCGCGCCCTGGAACAGGAGCAGATAGGTGAAGAACTCGCCCATGTTGTCTTCGCGCGAGAGATAGGCGCGGGCATAGGCGATGATCAGCAGCCCGATGCCGAGGATCAGCGTGGCGAAGAAGAACCCCAGCCCGTCGAGCATCAGGGTGACGTTGAGCCCGAGCAGCGGGATCCAGTCCAGCCGCGCGGTCAGCACCTCTCCGGCGAAGACCGCGGGAGCGTTGGTCATCAGGCCGATGAAGGCGGCGAGGGTGACGGTGAAGGTGACCCCGGCGCAGGCGCTGCGCCCGGCGGCGTTCATCAGGCCGGGCAGCAGCGCGCCGAGGAACGGCAGGAGGACGACGATGAAAAGGGACAAGGGCGCTCCTGAACTGCTGCCGCGACGGTCGGGTCCTATGTGCGGGAAAGCGCGTCGCGGCTCAAGAGTGACCGACCCGATCCTTCGGGGCGCCGCTCACGTCCCGATCAACTTTTCCTCAGCGCGGCGCGGTTCCGGAGCGCGGCGCGGTCCGGTTCGCCTGCAGACCGCCCCGGGCGAGCCTGCGGTTCGACGGACATCGTTCGTGACCCTCGCGCCGGCGTAGGGCGTGCGAAAGATGCGCCGGGATCCGCCCTCGCCCGGCCCGAGGGCGGCGGGCGGGGGGCGGCGGGCGGGGGCGCGCCGGCTCAGAGGGTCAGCGCCACCCGGCCGATGGCCTCGCGCCCGGTGACCAGTGCCATCGCCTCGCGGAACTGCGCGAGCGGCAGGGTCGCGTGCATCCGCGGCTTGATCCGGTCCTCGCCCCACCACGCGATCAGCTGGGCCACGCCCGAGCGGTAGAGCGGCGCGAAGCGGGCGCGCTCATCGACCACGCCCCAGCCGACATACTGGCCCATGTTCAGCCCGCAGACCGAAATGTTCTTGAGCAGCAGGATGTTGGACGGCACCTGCGCGATGTCGCCGCCCACGAAGCCGATCACCACCAGCCGCCCGTCATCCGCAAGGCAGCGCAAGCTCTGATGCAGCACGTCGCCGCCGACGGTGTCGTAGACCACGTCGACGCCCCGCCCGGCGGTCGCCTCGGCCACGTAGTCGCGGAAATTCACCTGGGTCGAGTCGATCACATGATCCGCGCCATTGGCCCGCCAATAGGCGGCCTTGGCCTCGCCGCGGACCACGGCGAAGGTCTCGCAGCCCATGACGCGGGCGATCTCCATCGCCGGCAACCCGACCCCGCCGGCGGCGCCGTGGACCATGACCTTGTCGCCGGGCCTGATCTTCGCCCGCCAGACCAGCCCGCCATAGGCGGTCATCCACGACATCGGGATCGGCACGCCCTCTTCCATCGGCTTGCCCCCGGGGATCTCGAACACATGGCGGGCATGGACCACCACCTGCTCGGCATAGCCGCCGAAATCGAGCACCGCGCAGACCCGCTGCCCGGGGCGGAAGCCCGATTCCGCGCCCGCCTCCAGCACCTCGCCCGCCACTTCGGCGCCCGGCGCGAAGGGGACGGACAACTTGCGCTGGTATTTTCCCGCCACCATCAGCGTCGTCGCCCAGCTGACGCCCGACACCTTGATGCCGATCCGCACCTCCTCCGGTCCCGGGGCGCCGGGGACGGGAACCTGCTTCAGCTCGAGGTCGTCATAGTCGCGATAGCTCTCGCAGATCACCGCGCGCATGGTCTCGGTCATCGTCTCACCCTCAGATCGCACGGTCGCGGCCTTCCCAGAAACGGTCGCGGATCACGCGCTTCAGCACCTTGCCGACCGGACTGCGCGGCAGATCTTCCCAGAACTCGTAGCGTTTGGGGGTGTTGACGCCCGACAGCCGCTCCCGCGCCCAGCCCCGCAGGGTTTCCGCATCGAGCGCGGCCCCTGGGGCGAGCTGGATCACCGCGGTCAGCGCCTCGCCCCAACGTTCGTCCGGCGTGCCGATCACCGCGCAATCCTGGATGGCGGGGTGGCCGAGCAGCACTTTCTCGACCTCGCCGGGATAGATGTTGAACCCGCCCGAGATCACCATGTCCCGCTTGCGGTCCACCAGATAGTAGAACCCGTCCGCGTCGCGCCGCCCCAGATCGCCGGTATGGTGCCAGCCATGGGCGAAGGTCTCGGCGGTCGCCTCGGGGTTGTCGAGATAGCCGTCCATCACCTGGTTGGAGCGGACCACGATCTCGCCGATCTCGTCGTCGGGCAGCAGCGTCCCGTCCGGCCCCATGATCGCCAGCAGCGTGAACGGCCCCGGCCGCCCCGCGGCGGCGAGGCGATGGGCGAGCGCGGGGTCGCGGGCGGCCTCCGCATAATCCTTCGGCCCCATCCAGGTGACCGACATGGCGACCTCGGACTGGGCGTAGAACTGGGCGAAGCAGGGGCCGAAGATATCGATGGCCCGCCTGATCTTTTCCGGCGACATCGGCGCCGCGGCGAACATGAAGTGGCGCAGGCTGGCATAGTCGAAGTAGCGGACCTTGGGGTGGTCCAGCATCGCGTAGATCACCGTCGGCGGCAGCATCAGCTCGGTGATCCGCTCGGCCTCGATCAGCTCCATGATCCGCTCGGGGTCCGCCTTGCGGATCAGCCGGACCGACCCGCCGAGCAGCATCACCGGCGGGATCAGCCCCCCCGCCGCATGGGTCATGGGCGCGGCCAGCAGATAGCGCGGCGGGGTCTGCGCGGCCCAGAGCACCGCATAGGCGGCGGCGTTGATCTCATGCGAGAGATACGTGTGCGGCACCCCCTTGGGCCGCCCCGTGGTGCCGCCGGTGAAGGCGAGCCGGTAGCCGGCGCCGCGGTCGTTCATCGCCGCGGGCGGGGGGATCGGGGCGCCGTCGTCGCCCTCGATCAGCGCGGGCAGGCCCGGGCGCCCCGCGTCGTCGCGGTCGATGCAAAGGCCCGCCTCCAGCGTCGCCCCCTGCGCGATCCACGCCGCCGCTTCGTCCGCATGGTCGGAATGGTAGAGCAGCAGCTTCGGCCGGGTCAGATCGAGGTTCCCGAGGTTCTCCTCGAAGGTCGAGCGGGGGTTGAGCGGCGCCCACACCGCCTCCGCCCGGCCGAGGCCGAGGCAGGCGACATAGCCCCAGGCGTCGTTGGGCGTGATCACCGCCACCGGGTCGCCGGGGGCCACGCCCAGCGCCTTCAGGGCGCGCGCGATGGCATGGGTCGCCGCCTGCGCCTCGCGATAGGTGATCGTGCGGTCGTCGTCCGACAGGCACGGGGCGTGAGGCGCGAGCATCGCCCCACGGTCGAGGAAATCGATCACGCGCATGATGCCGCTTCCACCCTGGTGTTTTTTCGTGTTCCGCTGTGCAGCACTAAGGACCGCATAGGCTCCGGTCAATTGGACTCTCGGGCGGCGGTCGGCTGGCCCCTGCGCCGCCGATGCTCTATCCGGGGGCGGAGCGCCGCTTCCGCGGGGCCCGAGGGATTTCATGCTGCGCATCCTGCACACCTCCGACCTGCATCTGGGAAAGCGCTTCGGGCGGATGCCCGAGGCGCTGCGCGGACGGCTGACCGAAGCGCGGCATGGCGCGCTGGAACGCCTCGCCGCCGCCGCGCGGGCGTCGGGGGCGGCGCATGTGCTGGTGGCGGGGGATCTGTTCGACGCCGAGACCCCCGCCCCCGCCACGCTCCGCCAGGGCTTCCAGGCCATGGCGGCGGACCCCGCGATCGCTTGGGTGATCCTGCCGGGCAATCATGACTCGCTGGCCGCCGACGAACTCTGGACCCGCGCCGCCGCCGAGGCGCCGCCCAATGTCCGCCTGGCGCTGCGCCCCGAACCCATCGCGCTTGCGCCTGGCGTGGTGGTCCTGCCCGCCCCCTGCCCCTCCCGCCGCCCCGGCCGGGATCTGGCGGAGTGGATGGATGGCGCGGCGACGCCGCCGGGCGCGCTGCGGATCGGGCTTGCCCATGGCGCGGTGAACGCGTTCGGCGAAGAAGGCGCGACCGACGTGCTGGCCCCGGACCGGGCGCGCCGCGCGGGGCTCGACTACCTCGCGCTCGGCGACTGGCACGGCCAGGTCCGCATCGACGCCCGCACCTGGTATTCCGGCGCGCCCGAGCCCGACCGGTTTCTGCATCGCGGGCCCGGGCAGGCGCTGGCCGTCGCCCTGCCCGGCCCCGGCGCCGAGCCGCAGGTCGCCCCGGTGGAGACCGGAGAATTCGCCTGGTCGACGGTCGAGCTGGGCTTGCTCCCCGGCGAGGATTTCGCCGCCCGCCTCCTCGCCGCCCTGCCCGAGCCCGCGCGCCGCCGCCGGACCCTGCTGCGCGTCGAGGCCTCGGGCCGCGCCCGCCTGCCCGAACGCGCGGCCCTGCTCGCCGCCGCCGAGCATGCCGCGCCCGACTTCGCCTTCGCCGAGATCCGGGCCGAGGGCCTGGCATTGGAGCCCGAAGTCGCCGACCTCGACGCCATCGACCGCGCCGGCGCGCTTCGCGACGCGGCCGAGTTGTTGTTGGATGAGGCCCGCGACCCGGCCCGGCCGGCGCCCGAGCGCGCCGCGGCCGCCACGGCGCTCGCCCGCCTGCACGCCTACGCCACCGAAGACGCCGGGTCGGAGGACGCCGCATGATCCTGCGCGCGCTTCGGCTGGGAAATGTGCGCCGCTTCGCCGGGCGCGGCGTGGCGATCGAGGGGATCGGCGACGGGGTCAACGTGCTTGCGGCGCCGAACGAGGAGGGGAAATCCACCTGCTTCGACGCCCTGCAGGCGCTGATTTTTCAGGCCCATACCGGGCAGCCGGCGGCGGTGAAGTCGTTGCGCCCCCATTCGGGCGGAAACCCATTGGTCGAGGCGGATCTGGAATTTTCGGACGGGACCTTCCGGGTGACGAAACGCTGGCTCGGCGCGAAACGGGCGCTGATCCATGACGCGGGAACCGGCCGGCTGGTGGCGCAAGGCGATGACGCGGAGGCCTGGCTCGCCGCCCGCCTGCCCGGCGGCGCGCGGGGCCCGGCGGGGCTTTTGTGGGTGGCGCAGGGCGCCGCGGAGATGGGGAGCGCGGATCGCGGGGCGCGCGAGGACGCGCTCGCCGCCGTCGCCGGAGAGGTCGAGGCGCTGACCGGCGGACGCCGCATGGTCCGCGCGCTGGCCCGCTGCGAGGCCGAGCTGAGCGCGCTGGTCACCGCCACCGGCCGCCCCAAGGCCGGGGGCGACTACGCCCGCGCGCTGGAAGCGGCGGACCGCCATGAGGCGGAGGCGGAGGCGCTGTCGGCCCGCGTCGCGGCCCTGCGCGACACGCTCGCCCGGCGCCGTGCGGACCGCGCCCGGCTCGCCGCGCTGCTCGACCCCGAAGCCGCGGCCCGGC
>NZ_JBSRTQ010000018.1:0-46070 GCF_055129145.1 Albimonas sp.
GGCCAACCGCCCGAAGCCGTCGACCTGCTGGTCACGGCGGATTTCATGTATCCGGTCGACGGCGCCGACACGGTGGTGCGCGACGCCGAGGTGGCGGTCCGCGACGGCCGCATCGTGCAGGCCGGCCCCGCGTCCCCGCCCGGCCGCTGGGCGCCGGCGGAACGGCTGGACGGCGCGGGCATGGCCCTGATGCCGGGCTTCGTGAACGCGCATTGCCACACCGCCTCCACGGTTTTCCGCGGCCAGACCGACGAGGGCGTCGGGCAGAAAGGCCTCTACACCATCTCGTTTCGGGGCGAGAGCCGGGTGGCGCCCGAAGATTGGTCCGTGCTGGCGCAGCTCGGCGTCGCCGAGATGATCCAGGCCGGCTACACCACGCTGAACGACTTCTGGTATTGCCCCGACGCGATGGGCGAGCTCGCGCGCGTCACCGGGCTGCGGGTCCAGCTTTCGACGGAGATCTTCGACGTCGAGAAGCCCGGCCTCGCCGAGCGCGACTACACCCGCCGCCCCGCGCTGGGCGAGGCGCGCCTGCGCGAAGGCGTGCGGGTGGTCGAGACCTGGCAGGGCGCCGGCGACGGCCTGATCACCACCCGGATCGGGCCGCATGCGACCGACACCTGCTCGGCGGGTCTGTTCGTCGAGGCGACGGCGGCGGCGCGCCGGCTCGGCGTCGGGCTGCATTGCCATGTCGCCCAGTCCCCGCAGGAAGTCGCGCAGATCGAGGCGGAGCACGGGCTCGGCCCGGCGGAATGGCTGGCGTCGCTGGGCGTGCTGGGGCCGGACTGGGTGCTGGCGCATCTGACGCGGGCGGGTCCGCGGGACTATGCGGCGGTGGCCGGGACCGACGCGGGCTACGCGCATTGCTCGACGATCTATCCGCGCAGGGGATTCTATCCGGACCTCAAGGCGATCCGGGAGGCGGGCGTCCGCACCGGCTTCGGCTCCGACTGGATGCTGAACGACCCGTTCGAGGGGATGCGCTACGCGATGAATGCGCTGCGCCTGCGCGAAGGCCGCAGCGACGCGCTGCTGTCGACCGAGGCGCTGGACCTCGCGACCGCCGGCTCGGCCGACGTCCTGGAGCTGAAGGGGGTCGTGGGCCGGCTGGCGCCGGGGATGGAGGCCGACATGATCCTCGTCGACCTCGACCGGCCGCATATGCAGCCCTTCTACGGCGAACCCGCCTCGCTGGTGTTCTATGCGCGGGCCGGGGACGTGCGTCATTCGATCGTGCGGGGCCGCGTGATCATGCGCGACCGGGTGGTGTCCGGCATCGACCTCGGCGCGGCGCTCGCGGCCGTGCGCTGAACGGGGGCACGGTCGTTCGGCGCGACGCCGATGCAGGGCCTCGAGCCCTTCACGCGACGGAGGGCTTCGGCTCGTCCCGGCAAATCGCGCCAGCCCCGCCTGTGCGGGCGGCGGATCGCAAGCCTTCTCAGGCGGCGGCGGACGCGCGGACCTGGAGAGCGTCCAGCCGCCCCAACGTCTCCCGCGCTTCGCGGATCATGGCCGCGACGATTTCGGAAGCCGGCTCCACCCGATCGGCGAAGCCGACGGCGGATGAGCAGGAGAGGAGGCCCCGCTCCGGGTCCCCCGCGACATAGGCGTTGTCGCGGCCGTAAGTCCCGCGCACGACGGCGCCGAAATCCTCGAAGGCCGGGTCTCCCTCCCGCTCCATCCGCCGGATCTCGCGGGCGGTCGCGTTGTCCAGAACCCGCCAGGTCGCCTTGATCGTCTCCATGCAGATGGTGGTGTCATCGTGGGAGGCCGCCACCAGCCGCGCCTTGTAGGCGGGATGCGCCCAGATCTCTTCGGCCGTGAGGAAGCGCGTGCCCAGCAGCACCGCCTCGGCGCCTGTCGCCAGCATCCCCACCATCTGCCGCCCCGTGCCGATGCCGCCGCCGACCGCCAGCGGGACCCGCATCTTCGGGGCGAGATGCGCCAGCAGCACCGGCGCGGGATGCGGGTTCAGACCGGGGTGGCCGCCGGCCTCCATGCCCACGATGACCACCGCATCCGCCCCGTCCCGCTCGGCCGCGAGCGCGTGGCGGAACTGCGTCGCCTTGTGCATCACCCGAGCGCCGCCCGCATGGATCGCTTCGATGAGGTCTCCCGGGTGGCTGCCGGCCGTCTCGAACATCCGGACGCCGAGGTTGAGCGCGATGTCCAGATACGCGCGGTTCGGGGCGGAGCGCGCGTGGTAGCGCGGGATGGTGAGGTTGACCCCGACGGGGTTCCCTTCCGCCAGTTCGATGCACTTGCCCAGCCCTTCGCGGAACGCCTCCGGCTCCCCGTAGGAGCGGGGGGTCATGAAGCCCATCGCGCCGCCGCGGGCGACGGCCGCGATGAACTCGGCGGTGGAGAGCCACATCATGCCCCCCGCCGCGACGGGGTGCGGAACCTCGAACATCTCGGTCAGCCGGGTGCGGAAGAGCGGGGCCTCCATCACCGCCCCCGGAACTCGGGCTTGCGCTTCTCCACGAAGGCGCGGAAGCCTTCTTTGCGGTCCTCGGAGTTCACGAGGATCGAGGCCGCGTAGCGCTCGTAGATCAGCCCCGCGTCGATGCCGACCTGCATCCCGGCGTTCATGGTCTGCTTGCAGAACGCCACCGCAAGCGGCGGTTGCGCGGCGATCCTCCTCGCGGTCTCCATCGCCGCCGCCCGCAGGTCCGCCAGCGGCACGACCCTGGAAACCAGGCCCTTGCGCAGCGCCTCCTCCGCCGAGAGCATCTCGGACGTGTAGACCATCTCCTTGGCCGCGGACTCCCCGATCAGCCGGGTCAGCCGTTGCGTCCCCCCGGCCGCCGGCAGCGCCCCGAGCCGCACCTCCGTCAGCCCCAGCCGCGCATGATCGGCCGCATAGCGGATGTCGGCGCACATGGCGATCTCCAGCCCGCCGCCGAGCGCCACGCCGTTGATCGCGCAGATCACCGGCCGCTCGAAGGTCTCGATGCGGCGGAACAGGTCGTGGGTGTATTCCTGCGCCACGAAGTAGTCGAAGGTGGAGATCTCCCGCCCGTCGCGCTCCTTGATGTCGGCGCCGGCGCAGAAGGCGCGGTCGCCGACGGCGGTGAGGACCACGGCGCGGACCCGCTCGTCGGCGCGGGCGTATTTGAAGAACGCGGTTTCAAGGTCGGGCTTGAGCGTCGCGCCCAGCGTGTTCATCCGGTCGGGGCGGTTGATCTCGATGATCGCGACCCCGTCCTCGACCGCGTAGTTCACCGTATCCAGCGGCTTCACGTCCATGATCCGTCCCTCATTCCCGCCGCAGGATGTGGGCGATGGCGACCGAGCCCAGCCCGATCATGTGCGCCATCCCGACCTCGGCCCCCGGCTGCTGCCGCACGCCGTTTTCGCCGCGCAATTGCCTCACGATCTCATGAACCTGACCGATGCCCGTGGGCCCCAGCGGATGCCCCTGCGCGATCAGCCCGCCCGAGGAGTTGATCGCGCATTGCCCCCCCACCCGGGACCGCCCCTCGCGCAGGAAATGATGCCCCTCGCCCGCGGCGCAAAGCCCGAAGGCCTCGGTGTAGAGCAGCTCCTCGATGGAGAAGGCGTCGTGCAGCTCCACCACGTCGAGATCGGCGGACGAGATCCCCGCCTCCTCGTAGGTCTTCAGCGCCACGTTGCGCGCGGCGGTCACCGATCCCGGTTCACGCCCCTGCGCCAGCCCCTCCGATCCGGCGGTGGAGCTGACCACCCGCACCGCGCGGGCTCGGTCCAGCCCGTGCGCCCGGATCGCGTCCTCCGAGACCACGATCGCCGCGGCCGCCCCTTCGCCGCGCGGGGTGCATTGCAGGGAGGTCAGGTCGCCGGCCACGTTGGTGGATGCCATCACCTGCTCCAGCGTCCGGGGTTTCTGGAACTGCGCGAAGGGATTGGTCGCCGCGTTGTTGTGGTTCTTCACCGCGACGCCCGCGAGGTCCTCCGCCGTCAGCCCCTTCTCCCGCTTCAGGGTCCGGCACAGCAGCGCATATTTCACCAATGGCACATGGGCGGTGTCGGACAACCGCCCGATCCCCTCCTTCAGCACCGCCCGCTTCTGGTCGCCGTACTTGTCCACGCCCACCGCCAACGACACGTCCGCCCGGCCGGAGGCCACCTCCAGGCACGCATCCGCGAACGCGAAGGACCCCGACGCCGAGGCGTTCTCCACCTGCTGGACCGCCAGCCCCGTGGACCCGATATGCCGGAGCATCACCCGCCCCGCCGCCATCCCCAGCCCCGTGGTCCCGACATAAGCCGATTCCACGGCCGGAAACTCCACGCCCGCGTCCCCCAGCGCCGCCCGCACCGCCGTCAGCCCCATATGGATGAACGGCGTGTCCGAGGCGAACTGGTAGCGGTGCATCCCCACGCCCATCACATAGACCGGCCGGAGGCTCCTCAGATCACGTCCCATCACAGCCCCTCCGCCGGCACGAAGCGGATCGCGAGCCGCGGCCCTTCGCCCGTCTCGATCTCCACCGGAACCGCCTGCACCGACATCCCGGGGCTCAGACGATCCTCCTCCACCCCAAGGTGGATCTCCTCGATGATGCCGGGCGCGATCTCCGCCTCCCCCACCACGACCGGCGGCTTCAGCCCCGGCGCGATGCGGGTGTGGATGGTGATGAACTCCAGCAAGGTGGCCCGCCCCGACAGCGTCTCTTCCGCGACGGCCTCCGGCGCGGCCCCGCACAGGGGGCAGCCGTAGGGCGCGAGCGGGAAGCTGAGCCCCCCGCAGGACCCGCAGCGCGAGGCCCGCAATCGCAGGCTGCGCCCGTCCTCGGACAGGCGGCAAAGGTCGGGCTTCTCCAGCTCCATCGGGCGCATCCTCTCTGTTCCTCCCGAAATTATACTCACGGGTAGAATTTTCGCGCAATCCCTTAGCTCATCGAAATAAGGGTTTCGATCCTGTTTTGCGCCCGCTATTGAACATAGGGTAGAATTCAAACAGACCATGGGAGGACGCATCATGGACCTCGGGCTCGCCGGCAAGGTCGTCGCCATAACCGGAGGGGGCGGCGCCATCGGCTCCGCCACCGCCCGCCTTTTCGCGGCCGAGGGCGCGAAGGTCGCCCTGCTCGACCTCAACGAGGCGGCGGCGAAGGAAACCGCCGAAAACCTCATCGCCACGGGCGCCGGCGCCCTCGGCCTCGGCGTCGACATCACCGACCGCGCCGCCGTCGCCGCCGCCGTCGCGCGGGTGGAGGCCGAGCTCGGCCCCATCGACGTGCTGGTCAACAACGCCGGCTTCTCCCGCGACAAGTACCTCACGAAGATGGAGGAGGCGGACTGGGACATCGTCCACGACACGGTCCTGAAGGGAACCTTCCACTGCTGCCGCGCGGTGCTGCCGAGGATGATGGAGCGGCGCTGGGGGCGCATCGTCAACATCACGTCCATGTCCTACCAGGGCAATGCGGGGCAGACGAACTACTCCTCCGCCAAGGCGGGGCTGGTGGGCCTCACCGCGGCGCTGGCGCGCGAGGCCGGCGCCTTCAACATCACCGTCAACGCGGTTGCGCCCGGACTGGTCGCCACCCCACGCCTGCGCGCCCGCAAGGACTTCGAGAAGCTCGAGCAGCGGTCCAAGGCGCTGACCCCCCTGCCCCGCCTGGCCGAGCCCGAGGACATAGCCAAGGCCGTGGTCTTCCACGCCTCCTCGCTGGCCGATTTCGTCTCGGCGCAGGTGATGCACGTCTCGGGCGGTCGCTGACATAGGCCTTCCGAAGGACGGGGGCCCGAGGCCCCCGTCCGGTTCACTGCCTGGGGACGCCGGCGGCCTCGATCACGTCCGCCCAGCGGTCGATCTCGGACTTGACGAAGTCCTTCGCCTCATCGCCCTTCACCAGCAGCAGCGTGGAGCCGTACTTCTCGTAGTACTCCCGCACGGTGTCCGAGGTGATCGCCTTCTCCGCCGCGTCGGTCAGGATCTTCACCCGGTCATCGGGCGTGCCCGCCGGAACCATGATCATCGACCACGACCCCGCCGTCGCCTCCGGGTAGCCGGATTCCGCCAGCGTCGGCACGTCGGGGAAGATGCCGATCCGCTCGGGCGAGTTCACCGCCAGCACCTTCAGCGTCCCCGCATCGGCATGGCCCAGCGAGCTCACGGGGTAGTCGAACAGCACATCCACCCGCCCCGCCAGCAGGTCGTTCAACGCGGGCGCGGAGCCCTTGTAGGGCACATGCAGCCCCTCGATCCCCGCGACGGTCTTGAACAGCTCCATCGAAAGATGCGTCGAGGTGCCCACCCCGGCGGATCCGAAGTTCAGCTCTCCGGGATGCGCCTTGCCGTATTCCACCAGCTCCGCGATGGTGGCGAACGGCGCGTCGGCATAGGTGACGACGGTGTTGACCGAGTTGCCCATGCCGTGGATGGGGATGAAGTCCGCCAGCGGGTCGTAGTTCAGGCTTTTCCGCAGCGACACGTTGGCCGCCATGGTCCCCTGGGTCCCGTAGATCAGCGTGTAGCCGTCAGGATCGGCCCGCGCGACATATTCCGTGCCCACCATGCCGCCGGCGCCGGGGCGGTTCTCCACGACCACGGGCTGGCCCAGCTCCTTCGACAGCACGTCGGCGATGATCCGCGACCCGGTGTCGGTGATCCCGCCCGGCGTGTAGGGCACGACCCAGGTGATCGGCCGGTCCGGGAACTGCGCCGCCGCCGGCCCCGCCACCGCCGCGACGATGCCCGCCGCGGCCAGTTTCGCGATGATCTTCATGGTCTGGTCTCCTTCTGCACGGGACCCGAAGGTCCGCTGTCACGGGGACCCGGCGCGACCGCGCCGTTCCCTCCCGGATGCAGGTCCCGTCTTCTTGCGGACGGGAACCCTCGATGCCGCGCTCAGGCGGCGCCCGTCGGCTCCGCCGGCTGCCGGCGCTTCTTCCACGAAGACCGGACGGTGGAGACGACGAGGATCACGGACACGAGCAGCAGCCCCGCGCTGATCGGCTGGGTGAGGAACACCGTGGCGTCCCCCCGCGCGATCAGCAGCGACCGCCGGAAGTGCTCCTCCATCATCGGCCCCAGCACCAGGCCGAGCAGCGCCGGCGCCGCCGGCAGCTGCAGGACGCGCATCGCGTAGCCGATCACCCCGAAGACGATGACCAGGAACACGTCGAACGGGTTGTTCTGGCTGGTATAGGCGCCGAGGCAGATGAAGAACAAAATCACCGGGTAGAGCACGTGGTACGGGATGGTCAGCATCCTGACCCAGATCCCGATCAGCGGCAGGTTCAGGATCAGGAGCAGCGCGTTCCCGATCCAGAAGCTGGCGATCAGCCCCCAGAACAGCTCGGGATTGGTGGTCATCACCAGCGGCCCGGGCTGGATGCCGTGGATCAGCAGCGCGCCGAGGATCAGCGCCATGGTCACCGACCCCGGGATGCCCAGCGCCATCGTCGGGATGAACGCCGCCTGCGCCGCCGAATTGTTGGCCGACTCCGCCGCGGCCACCCCCTCGATGATGCCGGTGCCGAACTTCTCGGGGTGTTTGGACACCCGTTTCTCGACCGAATAGGCGATGAAGGACGCGATGGCCGCCCCCGCGCCGGGCAGGATGCCGATCACCGCCCCCAGGCCCGCCCCGCGCGCGATCGGAAAGGCGCTGTCGCCCCAGTCCTTGCGCGAGGGCATCAGCGCCTTCCAGCTGGTATCCACATTCTCCACCTGCGCGCTCTTCTGCCCTGCGGTGAAGTTCCAGAAGATCTCGCCCACGCCGAACATCCCCATGGCCAGCACCACGAGATTGACGCCGTCCAGGAACTCGTCCACCCCGAAGGTGAAGCGGGCGTAGCCGGAATTCACGTCCGTCCCCGCCATGCCCACCAGCAGCCCCACCACCACCATGGCGATCCCCTTGATGGGAGAGCCGGCGGACAGCGTCGAGGCCGCCAGCAGCCCAAGGATGGTCATGGAGAAATACTCGGGGCTGCCGAACGACGACGCCACCGCCACCAGCGGCGGCGCGAAGGCCATCATCAGCACGATGGAGAAGCAGCCCCCGATGAAGCTCGCGAAGGTGGTCATGGCGAGCGCCACCCCCGCCCGCCCCTGCTTCGCCATCGGATACCCGTCGAAGCACACCACCGCGGACGTCACCGTCCCCGGCAAGTTCAGCAGGATCGCCGCCGTCGAGGACCCGTACATCGTTCCGTAATAGATCCCCGCCAGCATCACGACGGCGTCCACCGGCTGTTGGGTGAAGGTCAGCGGCAGCAGCAGGCTGATCCCCGCCAGCGGCCCGATCCCCGGAAGCACCCCGATGAAGGTGCCGACCGTGACCCCGATGAAGCAGGCGAGCAGGCTCGACCACGACATCGCCACGCCGAACCCGAGCGCCATGTTGTCGAAAAGCTCCATGACCCTATTCCCCCGGCAGAAGCTGGATGTTGACGGCGCCGTAGAACCCCCAGGCGAGCAGCGCCATGAAGACCATGGCCCCGAGCGCGATGCCCGCCAGCGTCTTGGGCCGGTATTTCGGCTCCGCGAAGCCCACCAGCACCACAAGACCGACGATGGCCGCGAAGGCGCCCATGTCCTCGACCAGCAGCCCGAAGGCTCCGAGCCCCGCGCAGATGCTCAGGATCGGCCGCCAGGGCGCCTTGGGCGCCACGCTCATGGACCTGCGCCCGTCGAAGATCACCGCCACGCCCATCAGCGCCAGCACGATCCCGAGGCACATGGGGAACATCCCCGGCCCCACCTGCCGAAGCGTCCCCAGCCCGTAGTCGGCCGAGGCCACCGCAGCCGCCACCCCCGCCAGGGAGAGCACGCCGCCCCCCACCAGCTCCACCACGTTGAAGCCGGCGATCCTGACCGGCCTCCGTTCCGGATCGTCGTTCATGCCTTCCGCTCCCCGAGCTCGGGCGCCTCCCGCGGCGCCGCCTCCATGCCCGCCATCCGCACCGGGAACGGGGTGAGCCGCCCCGCGCAGGTCTCCGCCGCCAGCCCCCGGGCCGCGTAATGGCCCGAGGCGTCCGCCTCCGCCACCGTCAGCACCGGCGCCGCCGGAATGTCCTTCGACAGCAGCAGCGCCACCGCATGCTCCCGCGTCATGGGCGCGAGCCGCTCCGCGATCGCGACGTTGATCTCCGCGCACTTCGCCACCCGCGCCGGCATGTCGTTGAACTCGGGCCCCTGGAATTCGGTCAGCTCCAGAAGCGCGGCCAGCGCCTTCCAGAAATGCCCCTCCAGCGCCGCGATGGTCACGGCGCCGTCCCTGCAGGAATAGACGCCGTAGGCGGGCCGCCGCAGCGCCGCCCCCCGCTGCGCCTCCAGCGTCTCCAGCCCGCTGGCGTGGAACACCCCCCGCCGCGCGTTCATCATGTGCGCGATGCAGTCGGTCAGGCTGAGGTCGAGATGCTGGCCCATCCCCTGCCGCTCCCGCTGGAACAGGGCGCCCAGCACGGCCGAAAGCCCGTAGACCGCGCCCCCCAGATCCGCCACCGGCAGCCCCACCCCGTGCGAAGGCGCCTCGCCGGGCGCCCCGCACAACGACGTCATTCCCGCATTCGCCAGGTAATTCAGATCGTGCCCCGGCACGTGCCTGAGCGGCCCGTCCTGCCCATATCCGGTCAGCGACAGGTAGATCACCTTCGGGTTCCGCGCCGCCACGGCCTCGTAGCCCAGCCCGAGCCGCGCCATCACGCCGGGCCGGTAGCCTTCGATCACCACGTCCGCGCCGGCCGCGACGTCCATCGCCTCGGCCACCCCCGCCCCGGTCTTCAGATCCACGCGTTGGCTGCGCTTGCCCCGGTTCACCGCCCCGAACAGCCCCGGAGAGACCGTCCGCACCAGATCCCCCCGCGGGCGTTCCAGTTTGAGAACCTCGGCCCCCATCTCCACGAGGCACTGGGTCAGGAACGGCCCCGGCAGCAGCTCGGTGAAGTCCGCGACCCGGACGCCCGCGAGCGGCCCGCTCATTCCCGCACCAGCAGCACGGCGTCCAGCGCCAGCGCCCCCTCGCCCTCGGCCCCGACCCACACGGGGTTGAGGTCCAGCTCCTCCACCGCCCCCGCATTGGCGACCACGTAATCCGACACCGCGCAGATCAGCCCGACCAGCGCCTCAAGATCCCGAGGCGCCTGCCCCCGCATCCCGGTCAGCATCGGCGAAGACTTGAGCTCCCCCACCATCTCCCGCGCCATCCCGGGCGTCACCGGCAGCATCCGCCGCGTCACGTCCTTGAAGAGCTCGACGTAGATGCCGCCGAGCCCGAAGGTCATCACATGCCCGAACACCGGATCGCGGCTGACGCCCACGAAGGCCTCCACGCCCCCCGGCCCCGCCATCAGCTCCACCAGCACGCCGTCCAGCGTCGCCTCGGGCGCCGCGCGACCCACCGCCGCCATGATCTCGTCATACGAGGCCCCGGCCCGGTCCGCCGTCACGCCGAGCCGCACGCCGCCCACATCCGACTTGTGCACGATCTGCGGGCTGACGATCTTCATCGCCGCAGCCCCGCCCAGGTCCCGCACCGCGGCCGTCGCCTCATCGGCCGAGCGCACCACCTTCGGCCGCGTCACCGGGACCCCGGCCGCCGCGAGCAGCGCCTTGCCCTCCGCCTCCGACAGCGTCCGCGTGGCCTCCGCCGCGGGGCGCCACGCGTCCAGCAGCGCCGGCCGCCACTCCGGATCCGCCGAGCTTCGCCATTTCCCGTAGTCCACCCACCGGCGCACGGCCTTGCCCATGTTCCGCAGGGACCGGAACGGCGTGATCCCCGCCCGGTTGAAGACCTGGAACCCCTCGCCCAGCCGGTCCGACATCCAGATCGGGACCAGGGGCGTGTCGGTCGCCTTCTGCGCCTCGACCATCAGCCCGGCGGTATGTTCGGTGAAGCGGTGGTAATCCATCGGGATCGGCAGCAGCACGATGCCCACCGACGGGTCTCTCGCCACCGGAACCAGGCTGTCCGAGAACGCCGAGGGGTTGGAGATCGTCACCGAGGTCGTGTCCACCGGGTTCCCGAAGGCCGCGTAGTCCGGCAGCACCGCCCGCATCGCCCGGTCCGTCTCGGCCGAGAAAGCCGCCAGCTTCAGCCCCACCGCCCCGACATTGTCCGCGCAAAGCGACGCCGCCCCGCCGGAGGACGCGAACACCGCCACCTCCTCCGTCCCGTCGGGGATCTTGCGCGCCAGCAGGGCCGCCACGTCGATCACCTCATCCAGGTCATCGACCTCGATCACCCCGAACTGCCGCAGCACCGCGGAGTTGACCTCCGCCGACCCGGTGATCGACGCCGTGTGCGAGGCCGCCGCCCGCGCGCCGTATTCCGAACGCCCGACCTTCACGCCCACCACCGGCTTGCCCATCTTCGCCGCGTGCGCCACGGCGGCCGCGAACCTCGGCCCGTCCTTGATCCCCTCGATCAGCGTGCAGATCACCTTGACCCCGGGATCGCCCGCCATGTGGTGGATGAAGTCCGCCACCTGCAGGTCGCTCTCGTTGCCCGAGGACGACCACATGGCGATGCCGACCCCCCGCTCCATGGCCTGCATCATCGACCGCCCGAGCCCGCCCCCCTGCGTCGCCAGCCCGATCGGCCCCGCCCTCAGGTCATTCTTGTAAGCGGGCGAGAAGGTCATGCCGACCCGCGCGTTGATGTTCACCAGCCCCGGACAGTTCGGTCCGTAGATCCGTATCCCCGTGCGGCGCGAGATTTCCACCAGCTCCGCCTCGGCCGCGCGCCCCCAGTCGTCCGCCTCCGAGAAGCCGGAGGTCAGGATCACCGCGAACGGAACCCCTTTCTCCCCCGCCTGCCGCACCGCCTCCACCACGCCCGTGGCCGGGATCACGACCAGCGCCACGTCGGGCGCCTCGGGAAGCGAGGCGATGTCCCGATGGCACCGGATCCCCCGGATCTCGTCCGTCTTGGGGTTCACCAGGAACAGCGTTCCCTGGAAGTCCGAGTGGTCCAGCAGGTTCTCGAGCGCATGCCCCCCGATGCTCCCCTCGCGGTCGGAGGCGCCCACGATCGCGATCGACCTCGGGTTGAACAGCGGCGTCAGGTCCTGGAACTCGTAAGACATAAGTCTCCCTCCCGCGCCGAGGGTCTCCCCGGGCGGCTCCTGCATCGAACGGCGCGGCGCGCCTCTCAGACGATGGCGTTGATCCCCAGGATCTCGCGTCCCGCGATCAGCGTCTGGATCTCGGAGGTTCCCTCCGGGATCATGCCGCCCCGCGTGTCCCGAAAGATCCGCTCGATGGGGTAGCCGACCGCATAGCCCAGCCCCCCGTGCACCTGCAGCGCCATGTCCGCGACCTCGAAGGCCGCGCCGGTGGCGTAGAGTTTGGCGATGGAGCAGTCCTCCCGCGCCTCCAGCCCCCGGTCCAGCATCGCGGCGGCCGAATAGCCCAGCGCCCGAGCCGCCTTCACCCGGATGGTCATGTCCACGATATGCTTCTGCACCAGCTGGAAGGACCCGATGGGCTTCCCGAACTGCTTGCGGGTCTTCGCGTAGTCGATGCTCAGATCCAGCGCCGCCTGCGCCGCCCCGACCGCGCCCATGGCGATGTTCACCCGCGCCGTGTTCAGTCCCGCCAGCGTCCCGGCGAGCGCCTTGCCCTCCGGCCCCAGCCGGTTCTCCGCCGGCACGACCACATCCTTGAACTCAAGCTCGGAGGTCCCGGTGCAGCGCAGCACCATCTTCTCCACCGCGCGCGCCGAGAAGCCGTCCGTCCCCCTCTCCACGATGAAGGTGCTCAGCGCGCCGTCCTCGCAGTCAGGCGAACCGAACACCCGCGCCACCACCTGGGCGATGTCGGCGTTGATCCCGTTGGTGATCCACAGCTTGCGTCCGTTCAGCACGTAATGGTCGCCGCGGAAGTCCGCCCGGCACGCGATCGCCCGCACGTCCGAGCCGACATTCGGCTCGCTCAACCCCGTGCAGCACTTCAGCCGGTTTTCCAGCAACGGCGTCAGCCATCGCGCCTTCTGCTCCGCCGTCCCGAAACGGCTCAGCTTCTGGATCGTGCCGTTGGTGATGTTGACGATGGTCCGGAGGGAGCCCCAGCAATAGCCCGCCTCCTCCATCAGCATCGCCCAGGTGACGAAGGAAAGGTCGAACCCGCCATCCGCCTCGGGGATCCTGCCCCCCAGATAGCCGAAGTCCCGCAGGTCGCTCAGGATCTCGAACGGAAAGGTCCTCGCCGCCTCATGGGCTTCGATCCGCGGGGTCACGTTCTCCCGCAGCCACTTCCGCACGTTCGCCTGGAGGAGCCGCTGCTCCTCGTCCAGAACCACGCTCATGTTTCCTCCCCGTCCTGCGCCTCTTTGGGTGCTTTGAACATTGAGAACATTGTTCTACTCATCAGTCAATAACTTTAGCGGAGCGTATCGAACCGCGCCGGGTCCGCCGAAGGAAGCGCCGGCGTCCGACGAGAGATCGCCGAGAGCATGAAGACGCTGGAGCGCGAGATCCGCTCGGCGAACGAGATCCTGCACAAGGCGAACGCCTGTTTCGCGATGGCGGAGCCCGACCGCCGGTCGAAGCCATGGCGTTGGTCATCGACGCGCATCGTGATGCGCACGGGGTCGAGCCGATCCGCAACATTCCGCCGATCACCCCGTCCACCGTTTATGATCGCGGGCTCAAGCGGGCCGAGCCTCCATGACAACGCCTGATCGTCCGGTCGAAAGGGGGGCCAGTTCAGTGAGGCGCTCCCTGGAAACGGGACGCTGACGGAAGCTGCTGTCTGGGGTCATCTGGTCTTCGAGAATGAGACGGATGACATGGCGAAGAGGAAGCGGCATGCAGCCGCGTTCAAGTCGAAGGTGGCGTTGGCGGTGCGGAAAGGGGAGCTGACTGATGAGCCTGACGCCGATCCATCGGCGTCCGAACACAAGTCGCCCGGCCAGGAGACGCCAGCCATATCCCTGCCCGCTCCGGGGCCTGGCGATCGAGCGGCCGGACCGGGGCTGGCGCGCGGACATCACCTGTCTCCCCCTGCGGCGGGGGATCCTCCCCCGCGTGGCGATCATGGATTGGCGCAGCCGCCGCGTGCTGTCCTTGCGGCTGTCGAACACGAGGGAGGCCGACTTCCGCGTCGCGGCGCTCGACGAGGCCATCGCGCGCTTTGGGCCGCCCGAGATCATGAACAGGGACCAGGGATCGCCGTTCACCGCCTTCGCATGGACGGACCGGCTCCGGACGTGGTCCACCGCGCCCGCACGACGATCACGCAACCCGACCAGCAGAACCGGAAAGCGGCTTGGAAACCGCCGGACCCTGTCCAAGGATCGGGGAGATCCTCAGCCGTCATTCTTAAAAATCCGCAGCGTTCCGTACTTTATGACGCCCGCAGACGAAACGGCCGACTTATTGCGCCGATGATCCGATTACGGCCACAACGATTCAGCTTGGTTTTCGTGCCCGGCGGCCTATCCAGAGACTTTCTTCACGAATTGAGATTTCAGGCCCATCTGGCCGATGCCTGGGACTTTGCAGTCAATGTCGTGATCGCCGTCGACCAACCGAATGCCGCGAACCTTGGTCCCGACTTTGATCACCGACGAAGAACCCTGGACCTTCAAGTCCTTGATCACAGTGACCGTGTCGCCATCCGCAAGGACATTCCCGACGCTGTCACGCACGTCCGGCGCTGTGTCGATCGGCGCCTCGGGGCCCCATTCGTGACCACATTCCGGGCAATTCAACAGGGCATCGACCTGATAGACGTAGGTCGAGGAACATTCGGGACAGGGCGGCAATGAGTCGGTCATGGGGTATGGCGGTAACCTGATGAAAGCCCGAAGAACAGCGGAAATTCCTCTCCCTCAGGGCCTCACGGCCCATAGATCTTGAAGCCCCGCCCTTTCGCCCGCGGCGCAGCGGTGGGCGCGGGCGACGGCGCCGTCGATCATCTGGACGCTGTCTGGCGATCCCTCGGCTGCGTTCAGGGCCTGCAGGATCAGGCCCCGGAGCCCGGCCAAGGTCCACGTCGGAACTGGCGAAACGCCGATGCTCACGGGCTTAAGCTTTCCGGCAGGTCGCGCCAGGGCGGGCCGGTCGGCGCGATCCAGACCATCCCCCCAGCACCCGCCGGTGATCGCGCGGCAGGCGGCCTCGCCTGGGGTCGGTCTCGATCACGAACGGCGCGAAGAACGCCCATTCCTCATCGCTCATCAGGTTGCGAGCCAAGATCCCTCTCGCTTCCAGGGAGGGAATCCGAATAACGCAGCAGCCGATTTGGGACTCCACTTCGTCAACACGGCCTAACTTAAAGGCTGGGCCGCTCAAGGACTTATTGACGCGCCATAGTGCTGCGATTATCGATTCTTTCGAAAAGGAAGTTAAGCGCTATGAGCGAATTCGCCTCTTGGCGCGAGATGTCGGGAGGACCAACATTGACGATAACACATGGATGAGTTTGCAGCGCGTGGTCGGGGGCTAGTGTGGGCCGCCTTGGCTGGGGTGTTGGCATGAGTGAATTGAATGACGAGGGGATGCTGGCGCTTTCTGTGGCGAGTCTCGATCACTCCCTGATGCTGGTTGCGGCAGCGCTTAGGCTTCCGAGTGTTGCCTCGCATAAGGAATGCGAGTCTGTTTCACTGGAGCTTTCAGCCTGTATTAGCAGTATGTGTCGGTTGCTGGATGGTCTTGATCGAAAATTCGATTTCGACAGGCTCGCTGACACATTCACCGTTGAGGATCGGCGCGCCCTGGATGCGCTGGCTGGGCTTGGGGTCAGACTGCGCGATAGGTTGGAATCGGGGCGACAGGGCAGCGTCAACCGTCCCTGACCTGAAAGTTCGCCCCTCCTCAGGTCCATCTCCGTGGTGCACTCTGGCAGCGCCCGACGGAAAGTGGCTTCGACATCGTCTGCATAGGTTTTGCAAGCGGGCATTGCCGGCGATGGGCATTGGAACAACTGGGAGCGCGATATGCACGACCATCTGGTTCGAATTTCGGATGACCATAAGCTGCTGATCTACAGAGTTTTCGAGGACGGCAGGCAGGATTTCTACACATCCATCGATATTCCGCGAACGGATACGGGCTTCGACGATGCCGTTTTCTCTGAGTTTTCACAAAAATTGGGTGAAAGCATACTGTTTAACTCACCGAGCGGACGAAGGGCCTTTTCAATTTGATTGGTCCCGCATTCGTTCGTGCCGTTTCTGTCCTGGCCGGGTTGAGTAAAAATGCGTGATCAGACAAATGGCTTTTCCTGCATCGGATATGACATGCGCGTTTGGCCGCATTCCGGGAGCTTTTCAGCCGACGCGACCGTGTGGCCTGATCATGAAGAAGCGAATATCAAAGCGGATGCCTTGGCGGGCGTGAGTCAGAACAGCTACCAACTAAGTCACGTCAATCGTGAATCCGATCTGAGCGAACTGCTGCATATTTCGGCAAGTGACGGCACCGCCAAAGTTATCGGCTTGGAGGCGAGCGATCAGGTTGTGGCTGCAAAGGCCCGCACTTGGGGACCCGAGCCGATGTGCTACTCATCATTCGGGTCTGCATGGGAATTCATTGGTTTCGATGTTTGCGATATCGATGGCTTGTTTTCGTTTCTCCACATGGGTGTGTCTGGATGGAGAGGCCTCAACTTATTCCCAAAGGAGAATGTCGAAGGAGCTTTGGCGTTAACGCAAGCTGCGAATATTCTTGTTCCATCCCACTCGCCATTCGTGGTGCTTGGCCTCTGGCTTCACCTCGGTTGACGGTGGCGGAAACGCCTAGGGGGGGTCTGAAACTTCGCGCGCCTCCCCCGCCCTCGCCCTCCTCCCCACCCTCGCAATCCTGACCCTGCTGCTCGCCTTGCAAGCCCAGGCGACGACCCCGCTTGCCCAAAAACGCCTCCGATCGTGTCCATCAGCCCTTCATGGACACGATCGATGCTTCAGCAGACCAGGCAGAGCTGCGAGGCCGGACGCTTGCGCTTCCGCCGCCGTTTGTAAGCCCCAGCACGCCCGTCGATCCGAATGGTCCGTCGGTCGGCGCTGAACATAGCGCAGATGCACGCCCGTCAACAAAGGGTAAGCATGAACGTGTTCTGGTCCTTCGCGCAGTTCGAGCGGGAGGTCACGGCGACGCGGGTCCGGGACAAGATCGCGGCCTCGAAGCGCAAGGGAATGCGGATGAGCGCCGGTGAAGCCTGCAGGCTTCGGCGCTCGAGCGGGCGTGCGATCCCGGCGCCTGCGATGCATCGCCGGGATGGCGTCAGCTCGACCGCAAGCGCCAGACGAGATCCGCGCAGCCCGGCGGCGTCGGCGTATCCGCATCCGCGGCCAGCGCGACCTGCACCTTGTCCAGTCCCAGATCCCGGAGCTGGCTTGGCGTGCCGCCGCCGAACGCCACATGGCCTTGGCCGACGATGCCGACCACGAGCGGCCGGCCCGCGCCGTTCGCCGCCTCGGCGAAGCTGCAGGCGAAGGCGCGGTCCCAGACCTGCTGGGCGCGCACGAAGCGGTCGAAGGCCGGGTCCTGCGCCGACTTCGCGGCACGGTCAGGGCGCGCGCCGCCGGTGATCCGGAACAGGTAGGCGCGGTAATCGGGCGACGCGGGCGCCGCGGGCGACAGCCCTTCCCGCTCCGCCGTCGGAACGGCCTCCCATCCCTCGCGGCCGATCCGGGAGACGAGGGGGCGGTTCACGTTCGACGCGCGCATCGGAACGCCACGCTCGCGACAGAGGCGGAAAAGCGGCAGGTAAAGCTCGGGGTCGAAGCCCCAGACGGACGACCACTCCGCCGCCTCCAGGAACCCTGCTTCGGTCAGCATGCCGGCGACCCAGTCGTCCAGCGCCGGCTGCACGCGACGCGGAAACATCTCGAACCCGACGACCATTTCAGGTCGCAGCGCGTGCAGCGCCGCCAGAACGTCCCGCTGCCAGATGTGGATGTCGGCGCGGTCATGGGTTTCGCCAAGGCACGCCACCCGGGCGGTCGCGAGCCGGCGGATTCCCTCATCCCAGGAAAGGCGCTCTGCGGTTGAAGGGGCGAACCAGTGTCGATCGGTCATGCATGCCATCCGGTGTCGGCGCCGCGGGCGCGGCGGAGAGGGGAGGCGCGCCTGCGTCAGGCCGGGCTGCGTTGGGAACGCCGTTCACGAGGCGCACAAGAAGCCCGTGCCCGGCCCAGGTCAAGGGCGCCGAATACATTCTTGACAGTTTTACTAGGTTAATGAAGATTGCGGCCACGGAGCCCGCAGCGCTCCGGTCAATCACGTCGGCCAGCTCCTTCCCCAGCCAGCAGATGCCGCAAGCCGCGGTGACCGCGGCTGGAACGAGGGGACTTCACCCATGACCACGCCATCGTGGAGGAGGACGGCGCTTGCCGTTCTCGCCGCCGCCGCGCCCGTGTGCGCGCTGGCGCAGACGACAGAGGACACGCAGCCGGAACCCCTGCTGCTGGAGCCGATCAGCCTTATCGCCACAAGGACGGAGCGCCAGGTGCTCGACGTGCCGGGCAACGTCACGGTGATCGACGGCGAGCGCGTCGAGCGCGAGATGATCACCGACCTCCAAGAGCTGATGCGCTACGAGCCAGGCGTGGTCGTGAACCGGCAGACCACGGCGACGGATCCGTTCAACACCTTCGGCGGCGTCACCATCCGCGGCGTCGGCGGCAACCGCGTGCAGATGGTGGTCGACGGCTCGCGCGTGCCGGAGCGGATCACGGACGGGACGCGGGACTTTCTGGACATGGACTTTCTCGCGCGGGCCGAGGTCGTGCGAGGGCCCGGCTCGGTGCTGTGGGGCTCGGACGCCTTGGGCGGCATCCTGGCCCTGGAGACGGTGGATCCAGACGACCTGCTCAAGCCCGGCGCGACCTGGGGCGGGCGGGCGTCGACCAACTACGACAGCTTCGACCAGGGGATCGATACCGAAGGGGTGGTCGCGCTGCGCCTGACGCCGACGCTGTCGCTGCTGGCGGGGCTGTCCCATGACATCGCCCAGGAAGGGGAGCTGAGCCGCGCCCGCGCGGATGGCGGCATCTACGGCTGCCCGCGCAATCTCGACGACGGCGCGACGCCCTGCAACGAGCTCGACCCCACGGACATGCGGTCCTGGCGCGGGCTTGCCAAGCTGGTGTTCGAGCCGACGGCCGCGCACCGCTTCGAGCTGTCCGCAGACGTGATGAACCGGGTGACGGAGGTCGAGTTCAACCAGGCCCTGGGTCCGGTGGTCAGTTCCGTCACGGGCGCCCCCACCGGCGAGGTCATCCTCGACGACGACCGGGAGCTGGACCTCAACCGGCGGCGCTTCGCGCTTCAGCATGAGTGGGACGTGAACGCGCGCTGGCTGGACGCGCTGTCCTGGACGCTGGCCTATGCGCCGCAGGACTACGAACGCTCGGGCGAGAAGCGGACGCTCAGCGCCGCCGGGGAACTGCTGAGCACCTCGGACAAGCTGACCTATGGCGAGGATTTTCTGGAGCTGGACGTGCAGCTTTCCTCCAGCTTCCGTCTCGGGCCGACGCGCCACCGGCTGACCTACGGTTTCGACGGGGACTATACCAAGACCGACTATTCGCGCGTCAGCGAGGTGCTGAACCTGACCACGGGGACGACGACCGAGACCCGCGGCGGCGGCTTCAACTTCGCCAACGCCGACACCCTGCGCGCCGACCTCTACGTGCAGGACGAGATCGCGCTGCTGGACGGCCGGCTGGAGCTGATCCCCGGGCTTCGCTACGCGACCTACGCGCTCGATCCGCGGCCGAACGCCGATTATCAGGCGGTGCCGGGGCAAGAGCCGGACAAGGTCGAGGATCAGGCCCTGACCGGCAAGATCGGCGGGCTGTTCCGGATCGACGACCGGTTTTCGGTCTACGGATCCTATGGCCAGGGGTTCAAGATGCCCACGGCGCAGCAGCTCTACACCTCGCTGCCCGGGACGTCGTTCAACCTGATCCCGGCTCCGGACCTGAAGCCCGAAAAGGTGGACAGCTACGAGATCGGGGTCCGGGGCAGGCTGTCGCGCGGCTGGTTCTCGGTGAACGGGTTCTATGCGGATTACCAGGACTTCATCCAGAGCTTCTACAATCCGCCCGGCACCACCGACTACACCTACCGCAACCTCTCTTCCGTGCAGGTCTGGGGCGTGGAGGCGTCGGGGGAGCTGCATCTGACGCGGAGCCTGACCGCCACGGCGTCCGCCTCCTGGCAGCAGGGAGAGCAGAAGGTCGATCCCGATGCGGCCACGACGCCCTTCGACGTGGCGCCGTTGACGGGCACGCTCGGCCTTGGCTACGACATCGCGCGCCACGGGCTGGAATTCGATCTGGTCGCGACATTCGCGGCCCCGATGAAGCGGACCAGCGACCCGAACCTGTTCAAACCCGGCGGCTATGCGGTCTTCGACGCCTATGCGGCGTGGGAAATCGTGGAGGACGTGCGCCTGAAGGTGGCCATCCTCAACATCTTCGACGCCCGCTATTTCCAGGCGCCCTTCCCCAACACCTACAACACCACGGTGAGCGACGCCGTGGCCCGGCAGAACCCGCTGGAGCTGCAGACCGCGCCCGGGCGGACGTTCCGCGTCGGCCTGGACGTGGCGTTCTGATGGCGCGCGTGCGCGGCCGCTTCCTTCGGGAAGCGGCCATCGGCGCCGTGCTGGGGCGCATCCGGCGGCTGGTGCGGCTGGCGATCTCCGGGCCGGGGGGCCGGTTCGGGATCGTCCTTTACGGCGTGGTGCTGGCGCTGGAGCTGGCGGGAATCTGGGTGACGGTCCGGTTCATCGCCTGGAACGCCGCCTTCTACGACGCGCTGGAGGACATGGACGCCGACGCCGCCCTGCGACAGGTCGGCGTCTTCGGCCTGCTGACGGCGCTGGGCGCCGGGCGGCATCTTGCGGCGGACTGGCTGAAGAAGATGCTGCTGCTGCGCTGGCGCAGGGCGCTGACCGCAGCGGCGCTGGACCGCTGGCTGCGCGACAAGACGTTCTGGCGGCTGCGCCCGGGCCTGTCGCCCGAGGGGATCGACAACCCCGACCAGCGGATCGCCGAGGATTGCCGGCTGTTCGTCTCGGGCTTCCTTCGCGAGTCGCTGGACCTGATCTCCAACATCGTGGGGCTGTTCTCCTACGTCGCGATCCTGTGGTCGCTGTCCGTCTTCCCGCTGGACTTCACGGCGTTCGGTCTGGAGGTGACGATCCCGCACTACATGGTCTGGGCCGCCTTCCTATACGTCGCGCTGTCGTCGGGGCTGACCCAGCGCCTCGGTCGTCCGCTCAAGGCGCTGCTTTTCGTGCAGCAGGCGCGCGAGGCGGACTTCCGCTACGCGCTGGTCCGGCTTCGCGACGGGGCGTCCGAGGTGGCTCTGGCCGGCGGCGAGACGGCGGAACGACGCCATCTCGACCGTCGCTTCGACGAGGTGGCGGTCAACTGGAAGCGGATGATCGGGCGGGAATTCATCCTGGGCCTGTTCACCCGCCCCTATTTCCAGACGGTGATGCGCATCCCGGTGTTTCTCGCCCTGCCCGCCTATCTGGCGGGGACGGTCACGCTGGGCGGACTGATGGGTCTGGCCTCCGCCTTCACCAACGTCACCACCACGCTGAGCTGGTTCATCTTCTCCTACCGCGACCTGGCGGATCTGGCGGCGACGTCCGAGCGTCTGGACGACCTCTTCCGGGTGATCGAGTCCCCCGCCCCCCTGCCGCACGCGCCCACGCGGCTTGCGCGCCGCATCTCGAAGGACGGCGCGCTGCGGCTGCGCGGCGTGCGGCTCGCCACGCCGCGGGGGGAGTGGCTGGCGCCGGCGCCGGACGTGGAGATCCCGCCCGGCGCCCGCGTCTGGGTGAACGGCCCGTCCGGCGTGGGCAAGAGCACGCTTCTGGCGGCCATCGCGGGCGTCTGGCCCTGGGGCGAGGGCGAGATCGAGGCGCCCCGGGGCCGCATCGCCTTCCTGCCCCAGACCCCCCACCGCCCCGAAGCGGGCTTCGCCGCCGCCGCCTGCTATCCGGAGGACCCCGCCTCCATCGCCCCGGACGCGTTGGCCGAGGCGCTGACGCGTGTCGGCCTCGCCCCTCGCCTCTGGGCTCTGACGCCCGACGCCGAGAACGGCGGCGAGGGCCTCTCGGGCGGCGAGCGGCAGCGCCTCGCATTCGCCCGCCTGCTGGTGGCGCGACCCGACTGGGTGGTTCTTGACGAGGCCACCAGCGCGCTCGACGCCGGATCCGCCGCGGGCCTGCTCGGCCTGCTCGCCGAAGCGCTGCCGGGGATCGGCTTCATCGTGGTCGCCCACCACCGTCCCGAGGCGCTCGGCCCCCTGATCGAGCTGCGCCTCGGCGAAGCGGTCGAAGCCGGGGAAGCCGCCGCCTGCAGGCTTTCGGACCCGCCTGCGAGGAACCTCGGTGAGAAGGCCGGCGCGGAAAGATGGTCATGAGGCCCAAGGCTCACGACCGCCTGCGCCGCACAGGGGGGTAATCGGCGCGCTCGTCATCGATATCATCACCATCTTGAAGCGCAGCCCTTGCCAGCATCGTGGCGCTTGACCTGCTCCCCTGAAAGTCCGCGGTTTGAAGTTAGCCTGTTCCTCGCATGAGGAGACAGACGATGCGGAAGAGCCGTTTCAGCGAAGAGCAGATCATCGGCATCCTGAAGGAACACTAGGCGTTTGGTCCCAGGTTTTGATGGTGCAATCTTCTCCCACGAATGGAAGGATGCGCTATGAGATGCCATGGCGCTGCAGACAGCGATGCAGAGACGACCGCGTGAGATGCGGGGTCGTCGGCTGAAGCGCATAGAGGCAGTCATCCAGCGGCAGCAGCGTGTGGCGACGGAACGCGACGATCACCGCCTCGTCTTCGGTGCTGATCACCGTCGAGCTCGGGCTGCGCGGACCGGTGGGCAGGTCGGCGAAGCTGGCCCGCTTCCGTCCCTTCGCCACCGTCTTCGGGTTTATGCCTTAGCGCTTCGACAGCGCCCTCAGGCTCTCCGAGCTGGCCTGGATCGCCAGGCGGACGGCCGCTGTCGTCGTGGCGCTTCCATGCAGTACCTGGCCCATAGCGCATCCTTCCATTCGCAGGAGAAGATTGCACCATCAAAGCCTGGGATCAAACACCCTGGCAAGAAGAGGATGGGCGGCCATGCGCGACCGCCCATTTCACTTTTCGCCGATCCGAACACCAACGAAAACCGGGGCGGCTGAAAATGAACCTTGAGCTCCAAGCTCATGAGCTCGGCGCACGAAGGGTGGAGCTGCCGGTCTCGATTCCGGCCTTTAAAGGCAGTTCTGCGACGGCCTCGCCTGTCCGACCTCAATGCGCGCGACGAGAGTCGACGTCTTGCCTAAGCCATTGCAAATATGCGCAGAAACGCAGGCTGGACAGTTTCGAGGTGGGGCCGCAAAATTGCCCGACCTCGCAGAGTCAGTCCTATTGATTCCGTTTGGCTTTTCGCAGCTTTCATCCCTGCTCGCCTCGCAAGTTTGGGGGCTTCTGCAAACATTTCCTGCGCGTCGGACCATTGCCTTGCTCTGACCAATCGACTTGCTAGTTCCGCTAACCTGCTGCGTGGCCGCCATTTTCGCCAGATCCAGCCTTTTCCCGCTTATTCCCGGATATCCCGCCGATCTGCCACCATTCTTTGCGCCTTACACGTTTCCGCTCCGATATCCGTGCTCTGGTGAGGTTCCGGAGCCGCCATACGCGCCTAAGCCGCGGAAATCGCCTGGATTTCAGTGACGGCGCAGGATCAGTGGTTCGCTCGGGGGGTGCGTGGTGGTGGACGCAGGCCCGCCCGAACCCTGCTCCGCCGCAGAAAGAGGGAATTTACAGGGAAATCCATACATATTGAGCATGCGCACGACGAATCCACCGCAGAATTCGGCGTGATGACAGTGACTTGCGAGCGAATTCCCTGCTGCTCGGAAGAGGGAAGCCATACAACTCATACAGGGAACTTTCAGGGCTGGATCAGGGAAGCGAAGCGCAGGAACAGGGACCTGCCGCACGGAGCCTGTGAGCGCATTGTCGGCGATCGCAGGTCGCTACGGACCCCGGCCCTCCGGCTCAGCCAACACGAGCGCCATGGCGCATCCATCTTCCTGAAACAGCGCCTGGCTCGCCGACACCCTGCGCGCCATCGTCGACGGACAGGATGGCGGCGAGCGACACGCGACGCCGCCCGGTTCGGACGGCGCGGGAGGCGAAGGGATCTCTTGCGCCCGCCCGAGGCATCGCGTCGTCTCGGGATCGGGCGTGCCCCGGCGAGGCGCAGATGATCGCCCGGCGCAGGGGCGGCTCGCGCCGCTCAGCCGTCCTCCGCACCCTGAGCGGGCTCGCCGCCCGCATCGAGGATGGCGAAAGCGAGCGGGCCGAGGGAGAGACCGTGGGGCCCGAGTTCCTGCGCGCAGCCCGGGGCCCGGACCACGCGCGATCCCTCCTCCAACGGCAGGAAGGCGTGGTCGTCGCTGAAGTTCACAGCCAGCATCCATTCCCGGCCGCCCCACATGCGGCGCCAGCGGATCAGGGGCGCGGAATCACGGGTCATGCGCTCCGCGCCCAGGCGCAGGATCTCGTGTTCGCGCCGCCAGCGGATGAAGGCGCGGGCGAAGCTCAGCACCGAATCCGGATCGCGCGCCTGGTCGTGCGCGTTGAACGCCAGATGCGCCTCGGGGAGGTGGATCCAGGCGTCCTCGGCCTCGGTGAAGCCGCCGAAGGGGGCCGCGCCGGTCCAGGGGAACAGGGTGCGGGCGCCGTCGCGGCCTTCGAAGTCCGGCCAGAAGGCCTTGGCCCAGGGGTCCTGGAGCTGGTCGAAGGTCAGGGCGGGATGCGGCAGGCCCAGCTCCTCGCCCTGGAAGATCGCGGCGCCTCCGCGCAGACCGAGCTGCATGAACAGCAGCATCTTCGCCGCCTTCGGGCGCAGCGCGTCCGGCACGAAGTCGGTCAGGTTGGAGACCGCGCGCCGGCTGTCATGGTTGGTGAACACGTTCATCCGCCAGCCGGTCGGAAGCTGTTCCCCCCGCTGTTCGAGCCGCTCTGTCACGGTTTCGACCTCGGGCTCGGAATTGATCAGGTCGAAGTCGTAGATGGCGTGCAGGCGCCGGCCTTCGCGTGTGTAGGTCTCGGCCACATCGTCGGTATAGACGTCGGCCAGCTCTCCGATCAGCACCGCGTCGAACCGGTCGGCGAGCTCTCGGAACCGACGCAGCACACGCTGCGTGCCCTCGGCGTTGCGGTCGAAGATGTGCAGCTGGTCGCGGAACGGGTTGCCGGGCCCGCCGCCGACCAGCACCGGCGCCTCGTGCCCGGCCCGGGGGGGATTGTCCCGGAAGGCCGGATCGTGGCCCAGGCACTGCACGGCGTCGAGGCGGAAGCCGTCGATCCCCGCCTCCAGCCACCAGCGCATCTGCGCCAGCAGGTGGTCGAGCGCGTCGTCGTTGAGCAGGTTCAGCGCCGGCTGGGACGCCAGGAACGGGTGGAAATAGTATTGCCCGCGCCGCGGCTCCCAGCTCCAGGCCGAGCCGCCGAAGGAGCTCAGCCAGTTGTTCGGCGGCCCGCCATCCTCGCTCTTGTCCGCCCAGACATACCAGTCGCCCTTGGCGCCGTCGGGATTGACGCGGCTTTCCTGGAACCAGGGATGCGCGTCGGAGGTGTGGGCCGGCACGAAATCGAGCAGCAGCCGCATGCCGGCGTCGTGGACCGCGTCGCGCAGGGCGAAGAAATCCTCCATGGAGCCGGCGATCGGGTCGATCACGCGGAAGTCGCTGATGTCGTAGCCGAAGTCCTTCTGCGGCGACTTGAAGAACGGCGACAGCCACACCGCGTCGACGCCCAGCGCGACCAGGTGGTCGAGCTTCTCCAGCGCGCCGCGCAGGTCGCCCAGCCCGTCGCCGGAGGCGTCGCGGAAGCTGCGCAGGTAGATCTCGTAGATCACCGCGCCCCGCCACCAGTCCGGCCCCTCCACGGGACGGATCGGCGCGAATTTCTCCTCTTTGCGCGCCGCCGCGCCGGGACCGGGCCGCCCCTTGACCTCGTCCTTCATGCCGTTTCTCCGAAGTAGGCGCCCTGCGCAGGAAGGGTCACGCAACCCTGCCCGCGCACATATTCGAACCCGTGGCCCTCCATCGGCTTGCCGAGGCGGTCGTCGGAGAGGTCGAGATGGACCTCGTCGGGCCCGAGGTTGAACAGGCAGGTCACCGCCCGACCCTGATGGCGGCGCACGAAGCCCAGTAACGGTTCCGGAACCTCGAGAAAGCGGATCGAGCCGCGGCGCAGGGCGGCGTCCTCCCGCCGCCAGTTGAGGAACCGGCGCAGGCGGTTGAACGTCGATCCGGGCAGCGACCGCTGGGCGTCGACCGCAAGCCTGGCATGCGCGTCGGGGATCGGCAGCCAGGGCTCGGCCTCGGAGAAGCCGCAATGCGGGGCCTCGGCCTCCCAGGGAATCGGGGTGCGGGCGCCGTCGCGACCGCGGAAGGCGGGCCAGAACTCACGTCCGTAGGGGTCGACCAGCCGCTCATAGGGCACGTCGGCCTGCGGCAGCCCCAGCTCCGAGCCCTGGTAGAGGCACGAGGCCCCGCGCAGGCAGGTCAGCGCCGCGGTCAGCGCCAGCGGCGGCCGCTCGCGCCCCAGCCGCGTGGCGGAGCGGGGGAAGTCGTGATTGTCGAGCGCCCAGCACGGCCAGCCGTCGGACAGCTCCTCGCCCAGCTCGCGAGAGGTGTCGCGGATCAGGCCGGCGTCGATCTCGTCCGCGCCCAGCAGCCAGTAGCCGTAGGCGAGCTGCAGCCGGTCGGCGGAGGTGTAGGCGTGGTGGAGCGAGGCCGCCTCGCTTTCGTGCAGCTCGCCCAGCAGCACGCGCTCTCGGTCGGGGTCGCTGTCGTACGCCTCGCACAGTCCGCGCAGGCGGCGCAGGAATTCCAGGTTCTCGGGCTGGCCGATGTCGCGGACATGAAGCTGCATGGAATAGGGATTGAACATAAAGCTCGACCCCGTCGGCCGCGTCGGGTTCGGCGGGTTGTCGCGCAGCCGGGCGTCGTGGAAGTAGAAGGCGCAGACGTCGAGCCGGAAGCCGTCGACCCCCATGTCCAGCCAATGCCGGCAGACGTCGAGGATGGCGTCCTGGACCTGCGGGCAATGGTAGTTCAGGTCCGGCTGCTCGCGCAGGAAGTTGTGCAGATAATACTGGCCGCGCCGCGGCTCCCACTGCCAGGACGAGCCGCCGAACACCGACAGCCAGTTGTTGGGCGGCGAGCCGTCGGGCTGCGCGTCGACCCAGACATACCAGTCGGCTCTGGGGTTGTCGCGGCTGCGCCGGCTCTCCACGAACCACGGATGCTCGTTCGAGGTATGCGACAGCACCTGGTCCATCAGAACCTTGAGACCGCGGGCGTGGGCCGCCTCGACCAGCGCGCGCACGTCCTCGAGCGTGCCGAACATCGGATCGACCGAGAGGTAGTCGGAGACGTCGTAGCCGAAGTCGCGCATCGGCGAGGCGACGAAGGGCGACAGCCAGATGGCGTCCACCCCCAGCTCGGCGATGTGGTCGAGCCGGCGCAGCACGCCGGGCAGGTCGCCGACGCCGTTGCCGGTGGTGTCCTGATAGCTGCGCGGATAGATCTGGTAGATCACCGCGCCTTTCCACCACGCCGCATCGGACGACGCCGCGGATGCGCGGCCGGAGACGTCCCGGGGGTCGCCCCGCGTCGCGTCGGGTCCGGCGTCGGGGCGCAGGGCGTCGGCGAGGTCGGTCGGAGTCGAGCGGTCGGTCATGGTCGATCCTTTCCGTGTCAGGCCTTTCCGTGTCGGGCCTTTCCGTGTCAGGCGCCGTCGCGCCGGCGGCAGGGCGTGGCGCGCACGAAGCGCGTGGCGGCGCGGGCGAGACGGGGCGCGGGGCCGAGCCACGCATAGGCGAGCAGGCTCGGACCGCCCCTGTCCGCGCGCAGGCGGTGCACGCGGTCCGGCCGGTTGAGGATCAGGGCGCCGGGCGTCCGGAGCCCCGCCTCGTTCTGCGAAACCGCACCGGCGAGGCAGACGTAGCTTTCCTCGATGCCGGGATGGGCATGGGCGGGATAGACGCAGCCGGGGGCGAACAGGATCAGCCCCAGGCGCATGTCGCGGCAATGGACCGGTCCGCCGGGGGCCGCGACCTCGCATTGGGCGAAGCGGCCGTGAAGACCGGCGGGCGGGCGCACGTAGCCCTCGCGCCAGACCAGCGCGCCGGCGAGGGGCTCGATCGCCCTGATCGCCGGGTCCGCCGGGCCGCGCCTGCCGCGCGCCAGCGCCTGGTCCAGCCGCCCCGCTGCGGCAGGTCGGCGCGCCGGGGTCGGCGCACGCAGGCTGAGCGCGCCCTCGGCAAGATCCGCGGTCACCGCGGCGACCCGCTCCTGATGCGCGCGCACGCGGCGGAACCCGCCGGCGCCGACGTCGGAACCGCCCTGGGCGATCCGCTCGCCCAGGCGCGCGACGAGACGGCGCCAGGCCTGCGCAGGATCCGGGTTCCGACCGCGTCCGGCCGCCGGAGTGGCGGCATCGGGTGAGGCGAGCGCATCCATGGGTTCCTCAGGCGGCTGGATTCCACGAAAGTCGACGACGGGCCCGGACCCGGACGCCGTGACGACAGATCCGGGACGCGCCGCCCAAGCCGGTCAGCCGCCAAACCGCAGGGGCCGCGGACACGGCCTTGAGTATCATGCATTCCGCGCTCTTCATCTCGTCCTCCTTGCTTCGATGCGGCTTTCCCTCCGCCGAGAAAGGGCAGCGGCCGCCGCGCCTCCCTTGTTCAACCGCGGCGACGGGCCGATGTTCCCGTCGCCGCGAAACCACACCGCCCGGTCCGAGCGGGAGGCCGGGCCGCCGATCAGGGCGCGCGGTCCCAGACCCGCAGCTGGCTGCAGGCGTCCAGAACGTCGGGGGCGGTGTTCTTCTCCAGCTCGAACACCCCTTCGCCGGGCGCGTCGGGCAGGCCGGGCGCCATCAGAAAGGCGCGGCCTCGACGGAATGGGCGATGAACTTGCCGTGCGCCCAGGCGTCGGCGGCCCAGACCCGCGCGGGATGCATGGAGGAGAGCATCCGCGCCCCTTCTTCCGAGAGCACGATCGCCACCGCGTCGTAGAGCGCCGAGGGACCGCCGTCGATCTTCTGGTCCGCGGGCCAGACGCCGCCCTCCGAAAGCCGCACGCCGCCGATCTTCGGCGCCACCGGTTCGACCATGGCGCCCACCTCCGCCGCCGCGGTCTTTCAGGCCGGCCACCGCCTTCGCATCCGCGCCGTCGGCCAGCAGGATCCCCAACTTGCGCCCGTGGAAATTGAGAGGCCCGTTCTTGAGGATGCTTAGCGCGGGCGAGACCGGCAGGTCCGTCAGCGTCTCGCGCGCCGCGGGCGCAGGGTCGGGTGGTTCCATGCCCAGCCCCTCGCCGACCGCCGAGGCGAGGTCCGCGTGCACGTTGCGCAGATGCGCCAGCACGCGAGTGCGGATCTCGGGCGTCTCGACCTTGCTCAGCGTGCATCGCCTCGGGCATCCAGGAGATGAAGTCCCAGAAGTTGTCGTGCGCGGTCTGGGTCTGAGGAAAGCCGCGATCAGGCGCGGGCTTGGCGGCGTGGATCAGGTCGGGGAACTTCATCGCGTCCTGAATGAAGAACACCGGGATGTTGTTGCCCACGAGGTCCCAGTCGCCCTCGGCGGTGCAAAGCTTCACGGCGAAGCCGCGCACGTCGCGCGCCAGATCGGCCGAGCCCTTGGCGCCCGCCACCGTCGAAAAGCGCACGAAGGCGGGGATCCTCTCGCCGGGATGGGTCAGCGCGTGGGCGCAGGTCAGGTCGGAGAGGTCCCCATACGCCTCGAAGAAGCCGTGGGCGCCGTAGCCGCGCGCGTGGACCACGCGTTCGTGGTCGAAGTGGAAGATCTTCTCGTGGAAATGGAAGTCCTCCACCCGCGCCGGGCCGCGCACGCCCTGCCGCAGCGTGTTCTGGTCGTCCGCGACCGGGATGCCTAGCTGCGTGGTCATACGCGCGCCGCCGTCGGCGACGATCTGGTGCCGCTCTCCGCCCTCGCCTGCGCGGGTCCCGTGGGGCGCTGTCGGGTCGATGGTCATGCCCGGGTCTCCTGCTTGGCCTCTGACGCCGGTCGAATTCCGGGCGACGACCGGCGTGGTCCGCCGCCGATGAAGCGACCTGCTTTCCGCGCGAATGTTCTCGAGAAGCCAAGCGCCCTATTCAGCGCCCCCAGCCGGCGCGGGTCTTTCGCCCGCGCGCCGACGAGGAGGACGGGCCGGCGCGGGATGGCGCGCCTTCCCGTTGGAACATTTCCCGTCCTCGCGCATTGTGCAGCGGGCCGGAGGCGCAGGCGGGAGCACGCGCCCGGCGCGCCGACGCCTCGAGCAGGGAGAGACGCTTGCCAAAGATCCTCGTATCGCCGACCACCGGCCCGACGCGGGCGCGGGCGCGCGGACCTTCGGCCGCCGTCGCGTTCGGCCGCCTAGCCGCGCCCGCCGCCCCTTGCCCAGCCGCTTCTCATCCTGCGGGGCCGGGCGCGCGCGACGCCGAGGCGGGCCGCTGATGGCCGGACAATCCCCTCACGCCCCGATCGGAGAGGTGCTCGACCGTCTGGACGAGGCGGCGCGGAACGACACCCTCTCGGTCGGCGACGTGGTCGCGGCGCTGGGCGACCGGTCGATGCCGGCGCTGCTCTTGGCGCCGGCGCTGGTGGTGATCACGCCCGCCTCGGGCGTTCCGCTGCTGTCCTCGATCTGCGGGGTGAGCATCGCGCTGATCGCGGCGAGCGCCCTGCTGGCGCGGCCGCGCGTCTGGCTGCCCCGGTGGATCCTCGACCGTCAGACCGAAGGGCGGCGTCTGCGCGAGGCGGTAGCCTGGTTGCGCCGGCCGGCGAGCTGGGTCGACCGGCGCACGCGGCCCCGGCTCGCCTGGTTGTTCCGCTGGCCGCTGGACCGGCTGCCGCTGGCGCTGTGCCTGCTGTGCGGGCTCGCGATGCCGATGCTGGAACTGGTGCCGTTCACCTCGTCGGTGCTGGGGTTTGCGACGGCTTTGCTGGCGATCTCGGTGCTGGTGCGCGACGGGCTGTTCGCGTCGCTGGGCATCGCGATGGTGCTGACGGCCGCCTGCGTGCCGCTGTTCGTCGCCACCTGAGCCGGCTGGGCGCGCCTGGGTCCGGCGCGGGCCGGATCAACGCGGCGCCGGCGCGCGCGAGGCATACCAGGCCGAAACCGCCGCCGCGTCCGCGGCCGGCAGGTGGCGGGCGGCGCGGATCATCAGCTCGGCCAGGGGCCCGCCGGCGACCGGGGGATCGGCGGTGTAGAGGCGAAGCTGCGCCTCCAGGTAGCTCCGGCGCTGTCCGGCGAGACGGGGGAAGACGTCGCGCATCTGCTCGCCCGGCGGCGAATGGCAGGCGTCGCAGGCGGCGACGTCGCGCGCGGGCAGGCCCCTGCGGGCGATCTCCCGACCTCGCGCCAGCAGCGTTTCATCCACCGCAGCAGGATCGAGCGCGGCGGCTGGGTCGCGCGGCGCGTCGGCGAAACGCGCGGCGAGCCGGGCCAACGTCGCCGCATCCAGCCCGGCGGCCGCGTGGCGCATCACGCCGCTGGGCCGGGCGTCGGCGGCGTAGCTCTTCAGCGCCGCCTCCAGCGCCGCACGCGGCTGGATGTCGAGCCGCGGGATCGGCCCCGGCGCGGTCGCATCGTCATCCGGCCCGCGTCCGCCGGTCCCATGACACCGCACGCAGTCCGCGAAGGGCGGGTCGGCCGGCAGCGCCAGCCCCCGCGACGGGCCTCCGGGTCCGCCATGGGCCAGCGCCCTGTAGCCCTCGGCGTCGAGCTCGGGCAGCTTCTCCAGAAACGCCACCACCGCCCAGACCTCGTCCTCGCGGCCACGCGCGGGCCAGGCGGGCATGCCGGTCATCATCACGCCCGCGTCGACGATCCGGTGCAGTTCGGCCGGCGTCCACAGGGGTATCCGCGTCGCGAGGTCGGGCGGCGGCGGCAGCATCGCCTGCGCCGCCCCACCTGTCGGCGCCGCGGGACTGCCGTGACAGGGGGCGCAGCCGCTCTCGTAATGCGCGGCGCCGAGGCGCGCGAGGCCGGGGGCGGAGAGGTCGGGAACCTTGGTCCCCAGCGCGTGAAAGGCGATCGAGCGGCGCATGGCCGTGTGCAGCACCCAGCTCCCCACCGATGTGTGCCCGCCCGCGGCGCCGATGGGCGAGAGCCCAACCGCGAAAACGACGACGGCGAGCGCGAAGAGCCCGGCCAGGATCCAGGCCAGCGTGCGGAGACGGATCGGCCCGCGGATCATGCGCTCGTCTCCTCGCCCCTTATCGCGCGGCCGGCCAACGTCAGCCCGCCCGCCAGATAGACCGCTCCGCCCGCCGCCAGCATCAGCACGCCGCCCGCCTCCTGATCGCTCAGCGCATCGAGGCCGAACAGCGTCGGCCCCTCGGTCGGCGCCCGGCACAGCAGCCGCGGCGACAGCGCCACCACCACGCCCAGCATGGTCATGTGCATGGTGGTGAACAGCAGCGCCCCCGCTCCGGCCAGAGCCCCGGACCGCCGCTCCCGCGCTGTCGCCAGCGCCGTGAGCCAGACTGCGAGCGAGGCACCCAGGAAGCTCGCCTGCTCGGCCGCGAGCCCGACGGAGGTCGTGCGCGCCAGCGTATGCAGCGCCGGCGCATGCCAGGCCCAGATCGCAGCCAGATCGACGAGCGATGCCGCGACCGGCGCCCAGACGGGCATCGGGGCCGCGTCGCGCGAAAGTCCCAGCGCCAGCAGCGGCGCGGCGATCGCCACGACGCTCATGTGCAGGGCCATATGGGCCGCGAAGCTGCCCTCGCTCAACCGCGGCAGCGGCCCCGCCCAAGCGAGCGCCAGCGCGCCGAGCCCGGCGGCGAACGCCAGGTCGGCCCGGCGGAGAAGGGCCGGCGCGGTCATCGGCAGGTCTCCAGCATCACCGCGGGCAGCGCCGTGTAGATGATCGCCACGAAGCTGACGAAGCAGAGCAGCGTGGCGACATGAGCGAGGAAGCGGCGCCGCTCCTCGGGGTCGTCGGCTTCGTAGACGAGGTCGTCGCCGGTGAGGCTCAGACCACGGACCCGGCGCAGGGCGCGGAAGGCGACGCACAGCGCGACAAGCGCCGCCAGCGTCGCCGCCGCCACGCCCCAGGACGCGGGGCCGAGCCCCGCGCCGGGGCCGGCATGGGCGCACCAGCTCGCGCCGATCCAGTAGCAGACGAGGAAATGCGCCCCCCAGATCAGCGGTCCGGTCGCGATCCGCCACAGGCCCCGCGCCTGGCGTTTGGCCTCGCCGTGAAAGCGCTGGTCGCGGCGGGCGGCCTCCTGCGGATCGCGGCGCGCGGGGCGGGTCATGGCGCGACCTCCCCGATCTCGGGGAAGGCGGCGAACGCGACGGCGGTCATGATGGCGGCGAAGGCGTGGAAATGGGCGAAGACCTCGGTGTTGCGGATGTCTGCGTCATGCATGGGCGTCAGGCGGCCGGCGAAGCTCGCGACCAGGCAGAAGCCCTGCATGATCGCGCCGACCGCGGCATGGGCCGCCGACCACAGCACCAGCGCCCACACGATCGCCGGCCAGGAATGGACCGTCGGGTCCATCCCCGCCGCCCACGGCCCCCAGGCGAGCGCCGCCGCCGCCGCCAGCCCCGACGCCGGCGCCAGGGCCAGCAGCGCCCGGAACGCCCCGACCCGCCCGGCCGCGTTCGCCCGGCGTCCGCCCCAGGTGGCGAGCCAGGACACCACCGCCAGGCCCAGCGCCGCCGTCGGCCAGACCACGCCCGGGACCGGCAGGCCGGGCGGCGGGAACGCCTGATGCACCGTCAGGAAGAAGAACAGTCCGAAGATCAGTCCGAGAAAGGCGGTCAGGTCGCCCAGCATGGTGATGAACATCGCCCACCACCCCGTCGACTTCGGCCCGGAGACGTAGAGCGCCGCCTCCCGCCCCATCCCGATCTGTTTCACGGACTTTTCGGGATGCTCGCCGGTGCCGGTCCAGACCCAGATCAGGATCGAGACCAGCGCGCCCGCCGCGGAGACCGCCGTCAGCCACCACCAGTGGAACGTGGCGAAGATGAACACGCCGCCCAGCGCCGCGGCCGCGCAGATCGGCAGGACCGAGGGGCCGCCGACGCGCAGCACCTGCTCTGGCTCGGCGTCGAGCACCGAGGTCACCAGCCCCTCGCGCCGGCCCTCCTCGGCGTCGGGCAGGTAGAAGCGGCCCTCGTCGTAGTCGCGCACGTAGTCCGGATCGCTCCACAGCGGATAGCGCGACCAGACCTGGGGGATGCAGCGCACGCCCCAGTTTCGGGGCGGCTGCTCCTGCAGCCATTCCAGCGCCCCGCCCCCCCAGGGATTGCGCGGGGCGCGGTCGGTCTCGCCCTTGGGTCGGATCAGATCCCAGATGAACACCAGAAAGCCCGCGGCGAACAGGAACGCGCCCAGCGACGAGACCAGGTTCAGCGTGTTCCAGCCCAGGTCGTCGGGATAGGTCCATACCCGCCGCGGCATCCCGCGCAGGCCGGTCAGATGCATCGGCAGGAAGCAGATCACGAAGCCGGGGAAGCACAGCCAGAACGACCAGACGCCCAGCCGGCGCGACAGCATGCGCCCGGTGACCAGGGGATAGTAATAGTGGATGCCGGCCACCAGCGGGAACAGCATCCCCCCGAACAGGGTGAAATGCAGGTGCGCGACGATGAAATAGCTGTCATGCGCCTGGAAATCGAAGGGCGCGACCGCGACCATCACCCCGGTCAGCCCGCCGGCCACGAAGATCGCCAGCGCCCCCATGCTCCACAGCATCGGGACCGAGCGACGCACGGTCCCCAGCATCAGCGTCGCGATGAACACGAAGATCTGGATGCCGGTGGGGATCGCCACCGCCTCGGACGCGGCCGCGAAGAAGCCAAGGCTGATCGAGGGCAACCCGGTCGTGAACATGTGGTGGACCCACAGCCCGAAGCTGATGAAGCCGGTGCCCATCGCCGACAGCACGATCCACGAATAGCCCGCGATGGGGCGGCCCGCGAAGGTCGGGATCATCATCGCCAGCAGCGCGATCGAGGGCAGGAAGATGATGTAGACCTCCGGGTGGCCGAAGATCCAGAACAGGTGCTGCCACAATAGCGGATCGCCGCCCCGGGTCGGGTCGAAGAACGGCCAGTCGAGCAACCGCTCCAGTTCGAACAACAGGTCGCCGGCGATCAGCGGCGGGAAGGCGAACAGGATCATCGCCCCCACGATCAGCACGTACCAGGCGTAGAGCGGGATCAGGTTCAACCGCATTCCGGGGGGGCGGCATTTCAGGACGCCCACGATCAGCTCGACCGCGGCGGCGATCGAGGCGACCTCGATGAAGCTCAGTCCCAGCAGCCAGATGTCGGCGCCGATGCCGCCCTGCTCGGTGGCGAGCGGGGGGTACATGAACCAGCCCGCGTCGGGCGCCGCGTCGAAGAGGATCGAGCCGCAGACGAACACCCCCCCGATCAGATAGCACCAGAAGCCGAAGGCCGAGAGCCGCGGGAACGGCAGGTCGCGCGCGCCCAGCAGGGCCGGCAGGATCAGGATCGCCACCGCCTCGAAGATCGGCACGGCGAAGAGGAACATCATCGCCGTGCCGTGCAGGGTGAAGGCCTGATTGTAGAAATCCGGCCCCACCAGGTCGTTCTCGGGAACGGCCAGCTGGGCGCGCATGATCAGCGCCAGCGCGCCCGCGAACAGCATGAAGGCCAGCGCCGAGCCCGCGTACCACAGCCCCACCTCGGTGTTGTTCACCGCGGTCAGATAGCGCCAGCCCTTCGGCGTGGCCCAGGCCGCCCGCAGCCGCGCCTCCTGCGCCGCGCGCAGGGCCGGATCGTCCTGACGCTCGGGATGGGGCCGCTCGGAACGGGCGCGCGTGGGAGCCTGGGGATCGTTCATCGGCGTCACCTCAATCCAAGCAGCCAGTCGGCGAGCGTGTTCAGCTCGGCCTCCGACATCAGCGCCCCGTAGCCCGGCATCCGCGCACCGGGCTTCAGCGCCTGCGGGTCGCGCAGCCAGTCGACCAGTCCATCGCGCGTGATCGGCGCGAGCCCGGCGCCGAAGGTGGCGCGGGCGGCGAAATGAGTCAGGTCCGGGCCGACATCGCCGGCCTTGACCAGGCCCCGGACCGGATGGCAGGCGGCGCAGCCGTGCTCGAGGAACAGCCGCCGCCCCTCCGGCGCGGCTTCGGGCGCCGCCGGGCGGGCCTCCGCCGCCAGCCAGGCCTCGAACGCCTCTGGCGGGTGGACCACGACGGTGAAGGCCATCAGGGCGTGGCCGGTTCCGCAGAACTCCGTGCAGACGCCCCGATAGACGCCGGGTTGAGGGTCCTCGACCAGCAGGCGGTTCACGCGACCGGGTATCATGTCCATCTTGCCGGCCAGCGAGGGGATCCAGAACGAATGGATCACGTCGCGGGCGCTGAGCACGAACTCCACCGGCTCCCCCGCCGGCAGGTGGATCTCGTTGGCCGAACGCACCGGGGACGTGAGATCGTCGCGCGCGTAGGCGACGCGCCACCAGAACTGCTCGCCCCCCACCTCGACCCGCAGCCGGGCAGGCGATGCGCCCCAGTCCGGCAGCAGCCGCAGGCCCGCGACCAGCAGCACCGCCAGCGCCACGGTCGGAAACACCACGCCGCCGAAAACGATCAGCCTGTCAGCCCGGCGCTCCCCGCCCTGCAGGGCGGGCCGCAGCACCGCCAGGATCGCCGCCAGCATCACCACCGCCCAGATCACCACGGCGGCCAGCGCCATCCATTCGAACAGAGCCGCCACTTCGACCGCCTGCCGCGCCCGCGGGGCGAGCGCCGACTGCGGCCCATCGCAGGCCGCGACGAAGCTCGCCGCCGGCAGGATCGCGGCGATCGGCGCGAGGCGGCCGAGCTTGCGGTCTCCGTCGATGGGCTCTCTCCTTGGTCTTCCGCCGGCGCGCGGGATCCCCTGTCCGCGCGCGGTCTCGGCCTCCTTCCGGTTCCACCTAGGGCCGGGGCCGCGGCCGACCAGTCCTGCGGGCTGCAGCGTGGTTCAGGCGCGCCGGAAGCCGCCCGTCACAGCGCCGATGCCCGGCAGGATCAGCGCGCTCGGCCACACGCCCCGGACCCTGGGGAAGCCAGTGCTCCCCTCGCCCGCGTCCATCACCTCGCCGGCGCGGTCCCGCTCACTCCGCCTGCGCCGCAGGTTGGCGTGCGACATCCCCATAGCCCGTGCCCGGGCGCCGAAACGTCGAGCATGATCAGCGTCCGCAGCGCCGTCGCCTGGCAAGCGAGCGGCATGACCCCGCAGCGCGCATGAAGCAGCACGGCTCCGGGCCTTGCCGCAGCCGAAACATCATTCGGACCAGGGTTGCGACCGCGCCCTTGGCCAACCGCGCCATGCGGCGAGCGAAAGCCCCGGCGCCAGCGAGGTGAGCCGCGGCCAGGGCGTGTCCCTCGCCATTCACGCGATCGCCTCCGGCTCGGCGTCGAGCGTGGTGGCGGGGGGATACCCACCACTGTCGCGAGGCCCGCGGCCGGCCGCGGAGATCAGGTTCAGCGTTTCCCAGCCCGCGGAGACGGGACAGGCGGAGATGCGCCGCGACATCCCCATCAGCCCGTCCCGGCGCACCGGCGGGCGCCGGGGTCGACGCCCTCGCAGACGATCCGCGCGAACGCCGCCATCGCCGAGTGAACGATGTCAGCAAGGGACGCGCGCGGGAAGAACAAAGACGCAAGGAACGGGATGCCGGTCGCAAACACGGGGTGCACCTGCACGACGAAGCCCGGCGCCATGGTGGCGATCGAGGCCAGAGCCACCAGCGTGCGGCCCGCCAGCGGACGACGGACATGGATCGGAACTTCCTCGGCCCCGGAACTTCCATGGCCCTGAGCGGTTGCAGGGGGGAGACCCGCGAACAGGAGGACCTAGGATGGACGAGGACCGCATGACGAACGGACGGGAGGAAGCACAGGACGAGGCTCGAGGGACGGCCGCGCGCCATCGCGACATCCAGGACGAGATCGCCGCGCGCGAGGACGCCGGGACCGGCGGCGAGGCGCCCTCGCGCCGCCCGCCCCAGACCGGCGCGCGCGACTATCCCGCCGCCCCGCAGCCCGCCCAGCACCAGGCGAAACCTGGCTCGGAGGCCGATCTCGACCCGCAGCCGATGTGCGATGCGCCCTACTGGCGCGGCTCCGGAAAGCTGGAAGGGATGTCCACGCTCATCACCGGCGCCGATTCCGGCATCGGCCGGGCGGTGGCGGTGCTGTTCCCGCGCGAAGGCGCCGATGTGGCCGTGGTCTATCTCGACGAACACGACGACGCCGAGGAGACCCGCCGACTGGTCGAGGCCGAGCGCCGCCGCTGCCTGCTGATCCCCGGCGACATCGGCGACCCGGCCTTTTGCGAGGACGCGGTCGCGCGCACCGCGCACCGCGCACCGCGCACCGCGCACCGCGCACCGCGCACCGCGCACCGCGCACCGCGCACCGCGCACCGCGCACCGCGCACCGCGCAGACTTTCGGCGGGCTCGACGTGCTGGTCAACAACGCCGCCTTCCAGCTGCATTCCGCCGATTTCGAGGATCTGACGCCCGACCACGTCAACGAGACGCTCCGCACCAACCTGGCGGGCCTTTTCCATATGAGCCGCGCGGCGGCGCGCCGCCTGCCGGAGGGGGGCTCGATCGTCAATTCGGGCTCGGTCGCCGGCCTGCGCGGTTCGGGCCGCGCGGTGGACTACGCGACCACGAAAGGCGGGATCCATTCCTTCACGCTCTCGCTGGCGCAGAGCCTGCTGCCGCGCGGCATCCGGGTGAACGCGGTGGCGCCGGGGCCGGTATGGACGCCGCTCAACCCGGCCGACCGCCCGGCCGAGGGCGTGGCCCATTTCGGCGAAAACAATCCGATGGGCCGCCCCGCGCAGCCGGAGGAGCTGGCGCCGGCCTACCTGTTCCTCGCCTCGCCGCAGATGTCGAGCTATGTGACCGGCGCCATCCTGCCGGTAACGGGCGGCGGCTAGCGCGGGCTGGCCGGAGGCGCGGGTTGCAGGCGAGGGGCGCGCCGGCTCAGCCGAAGCCGGGGCCTTCGCGCCCCGCCCGCGCCCATGGGACCATCGCCAGGATCGCTCTCCGCAAGGTCGGCAGGCGTGATCGTCGCGCCGAACACCGGGCGCTCGGTCACTGGGCGCCCGGTATCTCGTGCCACCGTCCCGAGTCCGCGCGCCGCCTGCCCGGTCGTGACCGGCACGCCGACCAAAGGCGGAAACGGCAGCGGCCGGTCCATCGCCAGAAGATGAAAGTCCAGCCTTCCCGGCGCCGCGCCTCCTCCCAGCGTCGCGCAAGCGGTTCCGGCGGATCGCACCCTCCGGCAGACCGGCCAGTGGCCGAGCGGCGATTTCGATCCGTGCGGGCAAGACCCGGCTCCGGCGCCCAAGGCGAGGCGGGAGCGGCACGGAGACGGACGACGCAGGCCGATCCACGGCCGCCCGCGGCGCCCCGTCAGCGGAGGGCGGGGTCCAGCTTCTCGACCACCATTTCGCGGCCCCGGGCGACCCGGCTCTTCACCGTGCCGATCTTGCAGTTGCAGATGCGGGCGCTGTCCTCATAGCTCTCGCCCATCACCAACACCAGCAACAGGACCGCCCGATAATGCGGCGGCAGGCCGAGGATCGCGTCCATCGCTTCCCGCCCCTGCAGCGTCCATTCCTGGGTCGGCGGCGACGCCACGTCCAGCGAGACGCAGTCGGCGTCGCCTGTCCGCTCGCGCGAGGCCTTCCGCAGCGCGGTCAGGAAGGTGTTGCGCATGATGGTGAACATCCAGGCGCGGAGATTGGTCCCGGGCCGGAACTGACGGCGCCGGGACAATGCCTTCAGCAAGGTCTCCTGCAGCAGGTCATCCGCGTCGGCCCCGCCCCGCGTGAGCGAGCGCGCAAAGACCCGGAGCGCGGAGGTCTGGGCGAGAATGTCGGCGGAGGAGACGCAGATCGACGGGGAAGAGGTCGAAGGGGGGCGGATCGAAGAGCCAGGAAAGGAATCGTCGAGCATGGTTGCGGAACCTGTTCGCGGGAGAGCCAGGGACGGGGCGAGGCGGGAAGCGCCGCGCCGCCGTCGGTTTCCGTTCAACGGGGGGCGGCCGCGCCACGGCGGCCGTCGAAACCTCCCCGGCGGGGGATCAGCCGGAGAGGGGCGCGGCGCCTGACCGAGCCCGTATCGGACCATCGCGAGGGCGCGAGCGCCAGCGAGCCCGACAAGACCCGGAGCGGGCGCTCCGCCGCGCCCGCGCGTCTGCGGCCGTGTCTCCGGCGCCTCCGACATCGGCGCGCGCGACGGCATGGCTTCCGGCTCGCCTGGTCGGTCGACGGCGTACCGTGCCGAATGGATCGGATCGTCCGTCCGGTCGCAGCAGGTCATGCGCGCCCAGTCTGATACGGTGATCTGCGTCATGTTTCATAATCGGGCTCCGGCAGCGGGCGCCCCAATCAAATTAGGTCGAGTTTTCTGCAGTCAAGATGTCGTGTCACCTTGTGCCTTGACGTATATTATCAGGTTTAACATTAGATCTTATGAGACTTTTTAAATATGTTCGTCAGAAGCCAAGAACATGACGAGTGCGCCACAGTTCAGTTCGGCGCGCGCGAGGCGACGTCGCCCCCGGCTCAGCCCGACACGTGCGTCTGCGCGGGATCCGGGAGGCCGCGCAAACCTGCCCGCTCCCTGAAGAGGAGCGTGGCGCGTCCCGTCGCGAGCAGGCCCCGCCGCGCCTTGACCCGCAGCCCCGCCGGAGGCCTATGGCGGCTGGCGGAAAGGGGGCGGGCGCCCTGCAGCGGGTCTCCCGCCGTCTCCGGTCGCGTCTCGCTCAATCCGACCGCCGGCTCGCGCAACCGCCCGCAGGCCACGCGCGCCGACACGCCGGGCGGCAGGACATGGGTGCTCCGCAAAATGTGTCATCCATGGCGCCGTCTGGTCTCATTGGCGCCGAAAGGCGGGGTTTTGCTTCGAGTCATGACTTGCCGACCCCACGACACCCGCAGGGCAGGCGACCCCCGGCCCGGGCCCCGACCCAGCCGCCGGCGCGTGATCTCGCTTGCCGCCGCCGCCGCCGCCTCCGCCTGGGCGGGACGCCTCACCGCCGAGACCTATCGCGGCGAAGTGCCTTGGAGCGCCTCCGACGACGACGCGCCTTACCACGGCGCCCGCGAGGCGCATTTCCTCACCGACGCCGAGTTCGCCGTCGTGGAGGCGATGTGCGCGCGCATCCTCCCCGGCGACGAAAACGACCCCGGCGCGCGGGAGGCGGGCGCTGCGGTCTTCATCGACCGTCAGCTCGCCGCGCCCTGGGGCCGGGGGGAGCTGTGGTACATGCAGGGCCCCTTCTCCGACGGGCTGCCGACGCAGGGCTACCAAGCGGCGTTCACCCCCGCCGCGCTCTACCGCGCCGCCATCGAGGCGGTGGAGGAGCACTGCGCGACGGCCTTCGACGGGCGCGGCTTCGCGGACCTCGCCGAGGACGAGCAGGACCAGGTCCTGACCGCGATGGACGAGGAGACGCTGAGCTTCGACCACGTCCCCGCCAAGACCTTTTTCGACATGATGCGCGAGAACACCATCGAGGGGTTCTTCTGCGACCCGATCTACGGGGGCAACGTCGACATGGTCGGCTGGCGGCTCGTCGGCTTTCCCGGCGCCCGCTACGACTACCGCCCGTGGCTCGACCATGGCGGCCGCAGGCTCGACCTGCCCCCGGTCGGCATCGCCGGTCGTCCCGCCTGGCGCCGCGCCGGGACTCCCGCCCCCCGCAGGTGACGGCCGGCGAGCGATCGCCTGCAAAGGATGAAAGGAGGCCGTCTATGGTCACCCGACTGTCCCCCGTCGACGCCGTCATGGTCGGGTTCGGCTGGACCGGCGCGATCATGGCCCAGGAGCTGACCGACGCCGGCCTCGATGTGCTGGCGCTGGAGCGCGGAGGCTGGCGCGACACTCCCACCGACTTCCCCACCACCCATTCCCAGGACGAGCTGCGCTATTACTGGCGGCACGAGACGTTCCAGGCCGAGAACCGAACCACCGTCAGCCTGCGCAACAAGGCCGGCCAGACCGCGCGGCCCATGCGCCGCTGGGGCAGCTTTCTGCCGGGCACGGGGGTGGGCGGCTCGGGCGTGCACTGGAACGGCATCACCTACCGCTTCTTGCCCTCAGACTTCCGCACCCGCTCCCACAACGAGGAGCGCTACGGTCCGCTGCCCGAGGAGATGACCGTTCAGGACTGGCCCGTCTCCTACGACGAGCTGGAGCCCCACTACGACCGCTTCGAGAAACTGTGCGGCATCGGCGGCTTGGCCGGCAACGTCAACGGCGAGATCCGCCCCGGCGGCAACCCGTTCGAGGGCCCGCGCAGCGACGACTACCCCAACCCGCCCATGCACATGACCTTCGCCCAGCACCGTTTCCGCGAAGCGGCCGAAGGGCTGGGCATGAACCCGTTCCCGGTGCCCTCGGCCAACATGAGCCGGGCCTACACCAACCCGCTGGGCTGCCAGCTCGCGCCCTGCACCTACTGCGGGTTCTGCGAGAAATACGGTTGCGGCAACTACTCCAAGGCCTCGGCGCAGACCACGATCCTGCCGGTGCTGATGCGCAAGCCCAACTTCAGCCTGCGCACCGAGGCCGAGGTGCTGCGCGTCGAGCGGTCGCGCGACGGCGGCCGGGCAACGGGCGTCACCTATGTGGACGCGCTGGGCGAGGCATATTTCCAGCCCGCCGAGATGGTGTTCCTGTGCGCCTACCCGCTGGAGAACGTGCGCCTGATGCTGATCTCGGGCATCGGCGAGCCCTACGACCCCGCCACCGGCCGCGGGCAGGTGGGGCGGAACTACTGCTATCAGGTGATGTCGGGGGCGGACGTGTTCTTCGAGGACGAACACGTCAACGGCTTCGTCGGGGCCGGCGCGCTGGGCATGGTGGTCGACGACTACAACGGCGACAATTTCGACCACTCGGGTCTGGGCTTCATCCATGGCGGCTACATCTCCTGCACCACCACCAACGCCCGGCCGATCGAATCCCACCCCACGCCCGAAGGCACCCCGAAATGGGGCGCCAGGTTCAAGGCGGCGATGAAGGAGAACTTCCTCAAGAAGACCTCCGTGGGCGTGCATGGCGGGTCGATGGCCTGGCGGACCAACCGCCTGGACCTCGATCCGACCTACAAGGATCACCTCGGCCGGCCGATCCTGCGCATGACCTACGACTTCACCCCCCAGGATCTGGCGATGTCGGACTACGTCACCGACAAGGCCATGCGGATCGCCGAGGGCATGGGGGGCAAGACGGTGAACCGCAACGATCGCGACGCGCCCTACGACTCGATGCCCTACCAGACCACCCACAACACCGGCGGCACGATCATGGGCGCCTCGCCCGGCGACAGCGTGGTCAACCGCTATCTGCAGAGCTGGGACGTCCCGAACCTGTTCCTGATGGGCGCCGGCGCCTTCCCGCAGAACGCCGGCTACAACCCCACCGACACGGTTGGCGCGCTGACCTACTGGTCCGCCCGCCACATCGTCGCCGACTACCTGCGCAACCCCGGCCCGATGGTGCAGGCATGAGACGCAGGCTCCCGCTTCTCGCCCTCGCCGCGTTCGCCGCCGCCCCCGCGTTCGCCGACCAGATCCAGTTCGGAGAGGTCGAGCGGGGCCGCTACCTCGCCGCCGCCGGCAACTGCATCAGCTGCCATACCGACTCCGAACACGGCGGCGCCCCCCTGGCCGGAGGCCGGGCGATGGAGACGCCCTTCGGCACGATCTACACGCCCAACATCACCTTCGACGACGAGACCGGCATCGGGCGCTGGAGCCGCGACGACTTCTGGCGCGCCATGCGCAAGGGCGAAAAGCCGGACGGCGCGCAGCTCTACCCCGCCTTCCCCTACCCGTGGTTCACCCGCATGCCGCGCGAGGACGTGGACGCGATCTACGCCTTTCTCTCCACCCTGCCCACGGAGACCAAGCCGAAACCCGAGAACGCGCTGCCCTTCCCCCTGACGGTGCGCGAGACGGTGGCCGCGTGGAACGCGCTTTACTTCGAAGAGGGGCCGCTGCCTCCCGCCCCCGACCGCTCCGACGCCTGGCTTCGCGGGCGCTATCTGGTCGAGGGGCCGGGCCATTGCGGCGCCTGCCACAGCGACAAGAACCTCGCCGGCGCCAGCGCCGAGACCCTGCTGGGGACAGGGAAGCCCGCCGCCCACCTGACCGGCGGCGTGCTGGAGAACTGGCTCGCGCCCGAAATCCGCGGCGGCGAAGGCGGCCTGCTGGAGGACTGGACCGCGGAGGATATCGCGGCGTTCCTCGGCGAGGGGCGCAACGGCCATAGCTCCGCGCTGACCCGGATGGGCGAAGTGGTGACCAATTCCACGTCCCGGATGACCCGGGACGACCTGCTGGCGATCGCCACCTATCTCAAATCGCTGAATGGCCCGGCGCGCGACACGGTCGAGGCGGCCGAGCCCGCCGCGATGAAAGCCGGCGAGGCGATCTACATGGACGTCTGCTCGGCCTGCCATGGCGGCGACGGCGGCGGCGTGGAGGGGATGTTCGGCCGGCTCGACGGCTCGGCCAAGGCGAACTCCGCCGATCCGACCACGTTGATCCGCGTCGTTCTGGAGGGCGCGCGCTCGCAGCCTACCGACCGCTACCCCTCGCCGATCTCGATGCCGGCCTTCGACTGGAAGCTCTCGGATCAGGAGGTCGCCGATGTGCTGACCTATGTCCGCCAGAGCTGGGGCAACTCCGCCGCCTCCGTCGCGGCGGAGGAGGTCGGGAACCTGCGGGAAAAGCTCGCCGCCTCGCACTGACCTGGCGGGGCAGCCCCGGCCCGCCGCCAAGACCGGCCCCTCGCCCGCCGCCCTCGCCTCAGGCGGCGAGCGGCTCCGGCCGGAAGGCGACGCGCGGAATATCCCGGGTCGCGCGACGATGTCTCGCCGGCGCTCGACCCAGCCGGAACCGCATCGGCGCCTTCGCGAACGCCGGTCTCGCCTGCCCGGCCGCCGTGGCGCGATCTGGACGAAATGTCGTCGCTACAGCGTGTCGTCCGAGATCGGCGACGCATTCGTCTTGTCCTGCTCATCCGACAGGATCGAACGGATTTCGGCGATCAGCGCGCCTCGCTCTTCGCCTTCCCGCCCCTCGGCGCTCTCGCGACCGAGCTCGGTGAGCAAGGATTTCAGCGACTGCTCTCTTTGACCGGAGGCGTAGCCCTCCTCGGCCAGGATCGCCTGCAGTTCCTGCGGGCCGACCCAGCCGCCATCCTGGGTGCGCAGGCTCGTCACGTCGGTCTTGCGGGGCATGGCTGTTCTCTCCGGATTGATGACTGGCGTTGCGCGCCGGCGCGATCGATTCAATCGCGACACCGCCGTCTCGGTCACGGCCGATCGGACGAGGCGCCGCCCGGCCGCATCGCTTCCTGTCTCCCATGAAGCCCCGAGCCGCTTTCTCGGGCTTCGGCTTGCGGGCGGCGCGGCGCGTCTTGCTGTTCGGGGTCGGCTGCAGCGCTCGACGTTCCGCGCCGCGCCCTCGCCGGCCAAGGTCACAACCTCCCAGACGGCTTTTGGTTCCCCGGATCGAAGGCACGGTCGCCGCCGTTGTCGTGACCAGGCGAAGGACGATGCAAGCATTCGTCCGCCAGTCGACGCCGCGACCGGCCATCGCATCCCTTGGGCGGCACCCGGCCGCCCGAAAGCGAGATCGTCCATCAGCGGCTTGAACCAGGGGGCGATCTCGACGCGAGGCGCAAGCCGCCTCACATGATCTCGGGCGGCTTGTATCGCTCCAAACCGCTTTGCTCGCCCACACCATCCGGGAGGTCCATCTTTCCCGGCAAGCGAGCGTGCGGACTGATCCGGCGACGGCTCGCCTGAACGGACGGCGACGACCTTCGCAGCATGATGATTTCCTGTCGCGCGCCTCCGGAAACCGCTCGACTTGCATCGACACGGGAAGCGGTGGCGTCGACGTCGCGACGCTGGGCCGGGCCCGCCGCCGCCTCGGCCGCGTCGCCGGGGACTTGCGCGGTGGGAGGCCCCGCACGGCCGCGAGCGCCGCGCCGAGGTCGATGCCGGACACCACCCGGTCGCGCATGATCACGCGGCCCCGCACGATCGAATGACGCACGTCCCCGGCC
>NZ_JBSRTQ010000019.1:0-43394 GCF_055129145.1 Albimonas sp.
GATGGCCGAGGGCGCCCGCTACGTCGCCGGCCATCCGATGATCCGCGACGCGATCCTGCTGACCGCCGTGGTCTCGCTGCCCGCCCGCGGGGCGCTGGAACTGCTGCCGGTCGCGGCCGACGGGCTCTATGGTCGGGGCGCGAGCGGCTTCGGGGCGCTGACCGCAACGGCGGGGGCCGGGGCGGTGATCGCGGCGCTGTGGCTCGCCCGCGGCCGGCCGGGGCCCGAGCAGATGCGTCGGCGCGCCATGGTCTGCGCCGCGATCTCGCTGGCCTGCGTGGCGCTTCTGGGCCTGATCGAGAGCTGGCCGGCCGCCATCGCGCTGGTCGCCGGCCTGGGCTTTCTTGGCACCGCGGTAGGCGTGTCGAACCAGACCATCGCCCAGACCCAGACCTCCGACGACCGGCGCGGGCGGGTGATGTCGCTGTGGCTGCTGGTGGCGATCGGCGGGACGTCTCTGGGCGCGATCGGCATCGGCGTGCTGTCGGACCTGATCGGCATCCGCCCGGCCCTGCTCGCGGTCACCATGGTCGCCGCCATCGGCCTCGCCGCGATCTGGCGGTTTTCGGAGCGCGCCTAGGCTCGGCGCCCGTCCCGACCCGCGCCCCCGGCTCCGCGCGCCGCGGGCGCCCCGATCCCGCCCGCGCGTCGCCGGCGCGGCGCCTCTCTCCCCGCTTGCGCCCCGCCCCGCCTCCGGGGCAAGGTCCGGCGCCATGACAGCCCAGCTCCCCTACGCCGCCATCTCCGAGATCTTCCGCCGCTTCCAGCAGGAGGAGGCCGAGCCGAAAGGCGAGCTCGAGCACGTCAATGCCTTCACCCTGCTGGTCGCCGTCGCGCTCTCCGCCCAGGCCACCGACAAGGGGGTCAACCGCGCCACCCGCGCGCTGTTCGCCATCGCCGACACGCCCGAGAAAATGCTGGCGCTGGGCGAAGAGGGGCTGACCGCGCATATCAAGACCATCGGGCTCTTCCGCAACAAGGCCAAGAACGTCATCGCCCTGTCGCGCCGGCTGATCGATGAATTCGACGGAGAAGTCCCGTCGTCGCGCGCCGCCCTCGAATCCCTGCCCGGGGTGGGGCGCAAGACCGCCAACGTCGTGCTCAACATGTGGTTCGGTCATCCGGCGCAGGCGGTGGACACCCATATCTTCCGGGTCGGCAATCGCACCGGCCTCGCGCCCGGCAAGGACGTGGTCGCGGTCGAGCGCGCCATCGAGGATCACGTCCCCGCCCCCTACCAGAAGCACGCCCATCATTGGCTGATCCTTCATGGTCGCTATGTATGCCTCGCCCGCAAACCGGGCTGCCCGGACTGTCTGATCGCCGACCTCTGCGGCTTCGAGGAGAAGACGCTCCCCGAGGTCCCCAAACCCATTCGCGCCCGCAAGGCCGCGCTCAAGTCCACCCAAACGCCTCCTGAGGAGCCCGCATGAGCGATAAACGCTTCCACGTCGTCGGCATCGGCAACGCCATGGTGGACGTGCTCGCGCGCGTCTCCGACGAATTCCTGACCCGCAACGCCGTCGAAAAGGGCATCATGACCCTGATCGACGCCGAACGCGCCGTCGCGCTTTACGGCGCGATGGGTCCGGCGCAGGAGATCTCGGGCGGCTCGGTCGCCAACACCATCGCCGGGCTCGGCATGCTCGGCGCGAAGGCGGCCTTCGTGGGCAAGGTCAAGGACGACCAGCTGGGCGCGATCTTCGCCCATGACATCCGCTCGCTCGGCGTCGCCTTCGACACGCCGATGACCGGCCGGGAACGGCTGGACGAGGAGACCGGGCGCTGCATCGTGCTGGTCTCGCCGGATGGCGAGCGGTCGATGAACACCTATCTCGGCGTCTCGGCCGACCTCGCCGCCTCGGATATCGACGAGGCGCTGATGGCGGACACCGACTGGCTCTACCTCGAGGGCTACCGCTTCGACGGGTTCGAGAGCCAGGAGGCGTTCCGCAAGGCCATCGCCGCCTGTCGGGGCGCGGGGGGCAAGGTCTCCATCACCCTGTCGGACCCGTTCTGCATCGAGCGTCACCGCGATCTTTTCCGCGCCATGGTGCGCGACGAGGTCGATCTGCTCTTCGCCAACGAGCATGAGCTGGTGTCGCTCTACCAGACCGAGACGCTGGAGGACGCGATGGACGCGGCCCGCAAGGAGGTCGAGCTGGTCGCCTGCACCGTGGGTCCCGCCGGCGCCTATGTGCTGAAAGGCGACCGCACCGTGCACGCGCCCGCCGCGCCGATGGCGCGGGTGGACGCGACCGGGGCGGGCGACATGTTCGCGGCGGGCTTCCTCTACGGCCTGACCCGCGGGCGCAACCTGCTGACCTGCGGCACCATGGGCTGCGTGGCGGCGGGGGAGATCATCTCCCATATCGGCGCCCGGCCCGAAGAGAACCTCAAGTCCCTGTTCGACAGGTTCGGCCTGAACTGAGGCCCCGCCGGCCGGGCTCGCGCCCGGTCGGCGCCTCCCCCACGGGCTTTCCGTTAATCCACGCCTTGCCGCGCCCTCCGGCGCAAACTACGTTCCGCTCTCGTGAATGCGCGCCAACTCCCGCGGAAGGGTGGCCAAATGCTTCAGGGCAAGCGGATACTGCTGGTGATCGGCGGCGGCATCGCCGCCTTCAAGGCGCTGGACCTGATCCGGCGGCTGCGGGCGCGCGGGGCCGAAGTGGTTCCGGCGATGACGGCTGCGGCCGAGCATTTCGTGACGCCGCTCTCGGTTTCCTCGCTGGCCGGGGTGGCGGTGCATCGCGCCCTCTTCGACCTGACCAAGGAAGCGGAGATGGGGCATATCCAGTTGTCCCGCGCCGCCGATCTGGTGGTGGTGGTCCCCGCCACCGCCGACCTGATGGCGAAGATGGCGGGCGGGCATGCCGACGACCTGCCCTCGACCCTGCTGATGGCCACCGACAAGCGGGTGCTGATCGCGCCCGCGATGAACGTGCGGATGTGGGAGCATCCCGCGACACAGCGCAATCTCGCGACGCTGATCGCCGACGGCGTGCTGGTCTGCGGACCCGACGACGGCGACATGGCCTGCGGCGAGTTCGGGCCCGGCCGGATGTCGGAGCCCGAGACCATCCTCGCCGCCATCGAGACCGCGCTCGCCTCCGGCCCGCTGGTCGGCAAGCGGGTGCTGATCACGTCCGGCCCGACGCATGAGCCGATCGACCCGGTGCGCTACATCGCCAACCGATCTTCGGGCGCGCAGGGCACGGCGCTGGCCGAGGCGCTGCGGGATCTGGGGGCCGAGGTGGTGTTCGTCACCGGCCCCGCCGCCGTCGCCCGCCCCACAGGGACCCGGGTGGTGGAGGTCGAATCGGCCCGCGACATGCTCGACGCGGTGGAGGCGGCGCTCGCCCCCGAAGCCCCCGTGGTCGACGCCGCGATCTTCGCCGCCGCGGTGGCGGACTGGCGGGTCGCCTCGGCGTCCACCTCGAAGATCAAGAAGCGCGCCGACGGGACCACGCCGGCCCTGGAATTCGCCGAAAACCCCGACATTCTGCGCACCGTCGCCCGGCGGGCGGAGGGGCGGCCCGGTCTGGTGGTCGGCTTCGCGGCCGAGACCGACGACGTCGTCGCCCACGCCGCCGCCAAGCGGCTGCGAAAAGGCTGCGACTGGATCGTGGCCAACGATGTCTCGCCCGGCACCGGCATCATGGGCGGCACCGAAAATGCCGTGACCCTGATCACCGCGGCTGGATCCGAGAACTGGCCGCGCCTGACCAAGACCGAGACGGCGCGCCGCCTCGCCGCCCGCATCGCCGCCCACCTGACCGGGCCGGACCACGCGGACCGGGGGGCCGCATGACCGCGCCCCTCTCCGGCCCCGAAGTGGCGCTGATGCGCCTGCCCCATCACGACGCGGCCCTGCCCCTGCCGGCCTATGAGACGCCCGGCGCCGCGGGCATGGACCTGCGCGCCTGCTTTCCTGAGCGCGACCCGAAAACCCTCGCCCCCGGCGCCCGGGCGCTGATCCCCACCGGGCTCGCCATGGCCCTGCCCGTGGGGTGGGAAGGCCAGGTCCGCCCCCGCTCCGGCCTCGCGCTGAAACGCGGGCTGACGGTGGCCAATGCGCCCGGCACCATCGACAGCGACTATCGCGGCGAGATCGGGGTGATCCTCATCAATCTGGGGACCGAGCCCGTCGAGATCGCCCATGGCGACCGCATCGCCCAGCTGGTCATCGCCCCCGCCCCGCAAGCGCGGTGGAGGGAGGTCGAGACCCTCGACGACACCGCGCGCGGCGCAGGGGGCTTCGGCTCCACCGGCATGGGGGGAAAGACCTGACCATGCTGAAACTGACCCGCAAGACCCTGCTCGCCATCGAGGCGGTGGCCGACATCGCCTACAACGCCCGCCCCGACCCGGTGCAGGCCCGCGACGTGACCGAACGCCAGGGCATCCCGCAGCGCTATCTCGAACAGGTCATGCAGGCCCTGGTGCGCGCCGGCGTGCTCAAGGGGGTGCGCGGCCCCCGCGGCGGCTATACCCTGGCGCGGGAGCGGCGGCGGATCACGGTGGGCGAAGTGGTCCGCGTGGTCTCGACGCTCGACCAGGAGGACGGCGACGAGGGCGTGACCTCGGCGCTGGGCCTCGGCGTGGTGGCCCCGGTGTGGGAGGAGATGCAGCGTGAGCTGCTCGACCGGCTCGACCGGATCACCATGGAAGATCTGTGCCGCGAGGCGCAGCGCAAGCGGGTGCCGCGCGCCGACGAGGCGCGCCCCGATTTCACCATCTGATCCGCCGCGGGGGGCCTGGACCGGCCCCGACGTGGCGACGCAGGGAGGACCCCGACGATGAACGCTCCTGGACCGCACGACGCCGCGATCGCCACCCATGGCCGCTACACGCCGCCGCGGGGGCGCATCTACGACGACATCACCCAGACCATCGGGGCGACGCCGCTCGTGCGCCTCGGCCGGATCGCGGTGGAGCTGGACCTGAAGGCGGAGATCCTGGCCAAGCTGGAGTTCTTCAACCCGCTGAGCTCGGTCAAGGACCGCATCGGGGTCGCGATGATCGAGAGCCTGGAGCGTCAGGGACGCCTCGGCCCCGACACCACGGTGATCGAGCCGACGTCCGGCAACACCGGCATCGCGCTCGCCTTCGCCTGCGCTGCGCGCGGCCGCAAGCTGATCCTGTGCATGCCCGAGAGCATGTCGATCGAGCGGCGCAAGATGCTCGCCCTGCTCGGCGCGAAGCTGGAGCTGACCGACCCCGCCAAGGGGATGCGCGGCTCGATCCAGCGGGCGGAGGAGCTGGCCGAGGAGATCGGCGACTCGGTGATCCCCCAGCAGTTCGAGAACACCGCCAACCCCGCGATCCACGAGGCGACGACCGCCGAGGAGATCTGGGCCGACTGCGGCGGAGAGATCGACGTGTTCATCTCGGGCGTCGGCACCGGGGGCACGCTGACCGGCGTGGGCCGGGTGCTGAAGGCCCGCGCGCCCCATGTGCGCATCGTGGCGGTGGAGCCGGAGGACAGCCCGGTGCTGTCGGGCGGCGAGCCGGGGCCGCACAAGATCCAGGGCATCGGGGCGGGGTTCGTGCCGGGCAATCTCGACCGGGCGCTGATCGACGAGGTGCTGACCATCGGCAACGAGACGGCGTTCGAGATGGCGCGGCGGCTGGCCTCCACCGAAGGCATTCCGGGGGGGATTTCGTCGGGCGCGGCCATCGCCGCGGCCATCGAGATCGCGGAGCGGCCGGAAATGGCCGGCAAGCGCATCGTCGCGATCCTGCCGAGTTTCGCCGAGCGCTACCTGTCGACCGCGCTCTTCGACGGGCTCTGAGCCCCGGCCGCGCGCCCTGCCGCCATGCGCGGCGCAGCGCGGGGCCGGAGAGGGGGCGCGGCGGGTTTGCACCCGCCCTACGCTTCCGAGCCGACGGGGCCGAGCCGTAGGGCGGGCGCCCCGTCGCAAGCCGAGCCGCCGGCGCGCTCAGCCGGCTTCCTCAGACGGGCAGGCCGCGCAGCATCCGGGGCACGTCGCCCGACAGGCCCGCGGCCTCGCGCATGAAGAAGCGCCGCGCCGGGGCGAGACGCCCGGCGAGCTTCAGGCCCGCGTCGCGCAGCAGGCGCAGGCCCGGATCGTCGTTGGAAAACAGGCGGTTGACCGCATCCATCCCCAGCGCCATCGAGACGCCGTCGAAGCGCCGCCAGCGGGAATAGCGCTCGAGCACGGTGATGGCGCCGATGTCCTCGCCGCGCCGCCGCGCCTCGGCCAGCACTTCGGCAAGGGCCGCCGCATCGCGCAGCCCGAGGTTCAGCCCCTGGCCGGCGATGGGATGCACGGCATGGGCGGCGTCGCCGACCAGCGCCAGCCGCGGCCGCGCCCAGTCGGAGGCCACCGACAGCTTCAGCGGATAGCGCCAGCGCCGCCCGGCGAGGCGCACCGCGCCCAGCGCGCCGCCGAGCCGGGCCTCGATCTCCGCCAGATAGTCCGCGTCGGGCAGCGCGTGGATCCGCGCCGCCTCGCCGCTGCGCTCGGTCCAGACCAGCGAGCTGCGATGCCCGCCCGCCAGCGGCAGCACCGCGAACGGCCCGCCGGGCATGAAGCGCTGGCGGGCGACGCCCTCGTGGTCCGCGTCATGTTCGATGGCCGAAACCAGGCCGGTCTGGTCATATCCCCAACCCACACGCCGGATGCCGGCGCGCCGGGCGACCGCGCTGTCGCGCCCGTCGCAGGCGATCATCAGGGGCGCGCGCAGGATGGCGCCGCCGGCGAGATCCGCCTCGGCCCATCCCGGGCCCTGGCGGGTGGCGACCACCTCCGCCCCGCCGCGGATCTCGACGCCCGGATGCGCCATCGCCGCTTTCAGCAGCGCCGGGCGCAGCGCACGGTCCTCGAGGATCACGCTGACCGGGCCGTCATCGAGCTCGGCATGGTCGAAATGCGCCAGCGCCGGGGTGGGGCCGGCGCCCGGCCGCGCATCCTCCAGCGCCACACGGGCGACCGGCTGGGCCGCGGCCGAGACCGCGTCCCATACCCCCGCCACCTTGAGAAACCGCTGCGAGCCGAGGCCGAGATTGTAGGCTCGTCCGTCGAATTCCGCCGCCCGCTCCAGGTCCGTCGCCGCCGCGTCCAGCACCACGACCTTCAGCCCCGCGCAGGCGAGCGCCAACGCCGTCGCCGGGCCGTTCAGCCCGCCCCCCACGATCACCGCATCCGCATCCATGTTCATGCGCCGAGAGATGGGGCGCGCGCCCCCGATTGTCCATTCCTCACCGCCTCGTTACCGTGCGGCCGGAAAGCGCGGACCAACAGGAGGGCGGGGCACATGAGCGACAGCTGGCGGAGCATGACGGCGGCGGATCTGGGCCGCGGCATCGGCGCGGGAGAGATCGATCCGGTCGCCCTGGCCGAGACCTTCCTCGCGGCGACGGCGGCGCATCCCGAGCGCGACCGCATCTACGTGACCATGACGGCGGAACGCGCCCATGCCGAGGCCGAGGCCGCCGCGACGCGCGCCCGCCTCGGGACCCGGCGCCATCTGCTCGACGGCGTGCCGATCTCCTGGAAGGATCTTTACGAGGTGGCGGGGACCCGGGCCTCGGCGGGCTCGGCGATGCTCGACGACCGGCCGCTGGCGGATGCGGATTGCCCGGCGCTCGCCCGCGCCACGGCCGCCGGCATGGTCTGCCTCGGCAAGACCCACATGACCGAACTGGCCTTTTCGGGGCTGGGCGTGAACCCGGTGACGGCGACGTCGCCCAACCCGCATGACCCGGACTGGGCGCCGGGGGGATCTTCGTCGGGGGCCGCGGCCTCGGTCGCCTTCGGGCTGGCGGCGGCCGGGATCGGATCCGACACCGGCGGCTCGGTCCGCATCCCGGCGGCCTGGCAGAACCTCACCGGGCTCAAGACCACGCTGGGGCTGATCCCGGTGGAGGGCTCGGTTCCGCTCTCGGCGGCCTTCGACACGGTCGGGCCGCTCTGCCGGTCGGTGGAGGACGCGGCCGAGATCACCGCGATCATGGCGGGCGGGGCCGCCCCGGACCTGGGCGCGGCGAGCCTCGCGGGCAAGCGGATCCTCATCGACGAGACCACGATGCTGGCGGGGGCCGAGGCCGCGCCGGTCGCGGCCTTCGAGGCGGGCATCGCCCGGCTGGAGGCCGCGGGCGCGGTGGTGACCCGGGCCGAGATCCCGGAATTCGCCCAGGTGCTGCCGATCTCCGGCACGCTGGTCGCCGGCGAGGCCTGGGCGCAGTGGGGGGAGACCATCGAGGCGCGCGGCGACCGCATGTTCCACCAGATCCGCAACCGCACCCGGGGCGGGGCGGCATTCTCGGCGGCGGATTACCTGCGGGCGATGAATCGTTTGCGGGCGCTGCGGGCGAGCTACCTCGCGCGGGTGGCCGGCTTCGACGCGGTGGCGGCGCCCACGGCCCCGATCCAGCCGCCTTCGGTGTCGCGTCTGCTGTCGGACGATGACTATTACGAGCGGATCAACCTGATGGCGCTGCGCAACACAAGGATCGGCAACCTGCTGGGGCTCTGCGCGCTGACCCTGCCGCTGCCGGTCCCGGGCTGCGGGCTGATGCTGATGGCGAAGCCGTTCGACGAGGGGGCTTTGTGCCGGCTCGGCAAGGCGGCGGAGGACGCGCTCGTCGCCTGAGGACGGGAGCCGCGCGACGACCCGGGCGCCGGCGGCCCCGGGGCGCCCGCGCGGCGTTGGACCGGGGGCGCCGGGGGGCGACGTCTCCCGGCTCCGCCTGCCGTGCGGGGATAGCGCCGGGGGCGACCGGCGCCACGACGCAACGCCGCGCGGGCGCCCCGGGGCCGCCGGCGCGACCGCGGCGCGCGGCTCCCGGCCTCAGCCCGCCAGGCGCCCGGAGAGGGAATTCGTCGAGGACGCGATCACCTCGACCCCGATCACCTGGCCCGCGACCTCCGGCCCCGCATCGAAATGCACCGCGTGCAGCCAGGGCGATTTGCCGACCATCTGCCCCGGCATCCGCCCGGCCTTCTCCACCAGCACCGGCAGGGTCCGCCCGACCATCGAGACCTGGAAGGCCTTCTGGTCCGCCTCGATCTTCGCCTGCAGGCGGTGCAGCCGCTCGGTCATCACCGCCTCTTCCACCTGATCGCCCGCCCCAGCCGCCGGCGTGCCGGGACGCGAGGAATACTTGAACGAATAGGCCGAGCCGTAGGAGACCGCATCGCACAGATCCAGGGTCGCCTGGAAATCCGCCTCGGTCTCCCCCGGGAAGCCCACGATGAAATCCCCCGACAGCGCGATGTCGGGGCGCGCCGCGCGGATCCGGTCGATCAGGCGCAGATACCCCTCCGCCGTGTGTCGCCGGTTCATCGCCCTGAGGATCGCGTCCGACCCCGACTGCACCGGCAAGTGCAGGTAAGGCATCAGCTTTTCCAGCCCGCCATGCGCCTCGATCAGATCCTCGCCCATGTCGTTGGGATGCGAGGTGGTGTAGCGCAGCCGGGCGATCCCCTCGATCCCCGACAGCGCCTCCAGCAGGCGGGCCAGCGTCCAGTCCGACCCGTCGGGCCCCGCCCCATGATAGGCGTTGACGTTCTGGCCCAGCAGGGTGATCTCGCGCACGCCCTGATCGGCCAGCGCCTTCGCCTCGTCGATCAGACGGGCGGCGGGGCGCGAGACCTCGGCCCCGCGGGTATAGGGCACCACGCAGAAGGCGCAGAACTTGTCGCAGCCCTCCTGCACCGTCAGGAAGGCCGAGGGCGCCCGGCGCCGCGGCGCGGGCGCCATGTTGGAGAACTTGTCCTCCAGCGGAAACTCGGTATCCACGCCGCCGTCGCGCACCAGCTTGGGCAGGCGGTGATAGGCCTGCGGGCCGACCACGAAATCCACCGCCGACTGCCGGCGCTGGATCTCCGGCCCTTCGGCCTGGGCGACGCAGCCGGCGACGCCGATCTTCAGATCGGGGCGCGCATCCTTCAGCCGCTTCAGCCGGCCGAGCTCGGAATACACCTTCTCCGCCGCCTTCTCGCGGATATGGCAGGTGTTGAGCACGATCAGGTCGGCGTCGTCGGGGGTGTCGGTCTGCTCATAGCCCTCGGCGACCATCACGCCGGCCATGCGCTCGGCGTCGTAGACGTTCATCTGACAGCCATAGGCCTTGATGAAGAGCTTGCGGGCCATGGGCGGGGCTCCCTCGGGCATGCGGAACGGGGACGGAACGCGTAGGCGCGGGGCTTATCAGGTTCCCCCCCCGCCACGCAACGCCGGGGGGTCAGGCGGGCGCAGGCCGCCCTTCGGGATGGGCGGGGATGCCGTCGGGCGGCTCCAGCAGGGGCGAGGCCTCGGACATCCAGATATGCAGCGCCGGGCGCAGCGGCGGCGGGGCGTCGAGCGTCGCCACGTGGAGGATCACGTGGTCCTCGCCCTCCCGCTCCACCATCAGATGAGCGCCGCAGGACGGGCAGAACCAGCGGCGCTTGCCGGGCGAGCTTTCGTGATGCGCCACCAGCAGCGCGCCCATGGTCCAGGAGAACTGGTCCCGCGGCGCGCGGGCGGTGGCGGCGAAGGCGCTGGCATGGGCCTTCTGGCAGGTGCGGCAATGGCAGAGCGCGACCGGCGTGGTCAGCGCCCCGCTCTCATAAGCGACGCCCCCGCAGAGGCAGCTTCCGTGCAGCATGTCCTAGCCTCTCGCCTGGACCCCGTCCGCGAAAACGCGAACGGCGCACGAGTTGCTCCCGCGCGCCGTCCGATCATCGGTCCGTGGCCCCGGCCCGCGCAAGCGCGCGAACGGGGCGCGGGATCACTTCGCCTTGGGCTTGCGGCCGAGGCCGATCTGCTTGGCCAGTTCCTGGCGCTTGCGGGCGTAGGCCGGGGCGACCATCGGGTAGTCGCCGGACAGGCCCCACTTGGCGCGGTAATCTTCGGGGGTCATGTCGTAGGCGGTCTTCAGATGCCGCTTGAGCATCTTCAGTTTCTTGCCGTCTTCGAGGCAGATGATGAATTCGTCGGTCACCGACTTCTTCACCGGCACCGCCGGCACCAGCTCTTCCACCGGCTCCGGCGTGTCGGAGGCCAGCTCGGACAGTTTGGTGAACACCTGCTCGATGAGCCCGGTCAGTTCCTGCGGGGAGACCGTGTTGTTGGACACATGAGAAGACACGATGTCGGCCGTGAGGGCGAGGACTTCGGATTTCTCGATATTCTGGGTGTCGGACATATTTTCTCTCGACCTTCGGGCGTTTGGCTCGGATCACGGCGAGGCCGACGGTTGAACGCGGGGGGCTATGATCGGGCCGGGCAATTCATTACTGCGAGCGTCATAGATTGGCGCTATTCGAAGGTCAATTCTTTTTGCGGCGTGGTTGTCGTGAAGTTTATCCGACCCGGCCAAGGTTCATCTGCGCCATCGCGTCCGATTTCGCGCAGTCATGAAGGATCAAGCCTCGAACCCAGGGGCTTCGGCTTCGGTTTCTCGACGAATGCCGCGAAGGTCGCAGGACATTACCACGGCGTCGGCGCGGTCTCCGGACAGCAGCCGGTAGTAATCGCGCCGCTGGCCCACCGGAATCCAGCCCATGTCGAGATAGAGCGCGCGGGCGGCGTCGTTGGGTTCGGCCACTTCCAGAAACGCCGACTCCGCGCCCAGCGCCGCGGCCCGACGGGCGAAACGCGCCAGCAGGAGGCGGGCGAGGCCGCGGCGGCGCGCCCGGGGGCGGGTGGCGATGGTGACCAGCTCGGCCTCCGGCCCCACCACGCGGCCGAGCATCAGGGCGTCGGGCATCAGCGCGCGGAAGGCGCCGGGGCTGGCGCAGAAGCCGATGAATTCCCGCGGCGCCCAGGGGCGGATCGCCTTGGGGCCGGCGAAGGCGGCGGCGTGGATGGCGGCGGCGGCCTCGGCCTCGGCCTCGGTCATCGCCGGGTCGGCCATGGGCAGGTCGAAGGACAGGGCCTCCCCGCCCGGATCGTCGCCCGGATCGGAGGTCATCGCGGGGCGGCGTCGGGCAGCAGGGTCGGGGCGATCTCGCGCGATGGCGCGGCGTCGGCCGGGCGGGGATAGCAGGGCGCGGGCGGGGGAAGCCGGGCGCCGGGGGCGAGCCGGTCGAGCGCGGCGCCCGCCAGCCGCCCGATGGCGGCGGGGTCGGCGAGATCGCCCAGATCGCCGAGCGTCGTGGCGAAGCCGCGCCCCTCCAGCATCGCCGACAGGCGCGGCGCCGCCGGGCCGCAGACCCGGACCGGGCCGGCGACCGCGGAGCCGGAGAGCGCCCCGGCCAGCCCGGCCTCGATGTCCTCGGGCGCGCCCTGGACCAGCGGGGCGAGGGCGCGCGGCGCCTCGCCGGCGCGAAGTTCGAAAGCCTGGGCGTGGATCTCGTCGCGCCGCGCTTCGGAGGCGACCACGATGCGCAAGGCGGCGTCCGGGTCGCCCCCGGTCAGGCGCAGGCCGAGGCCCCAGCCTTCCGTCTCCGCCAGCGCGACCAGCCGGCCGACGCCCAGCGCCGGGCGCCCGGTCGACAATGCCAGCCCGCGGGCGGCGGCGACGGCGATGCGGACCCCGGTGAAATTGCCCGGCCCCTCGCAGACCGCGAAGCCGCGCAGGTCGCGGGGGGCGAGGGACAATTCGGTCAGCAGTTCGGCGATCATCGGCATCAGGCGCTCGGCCTGGCCGCGGCTCATCGGCTCCAGCCGCTCCGCCGCCACGCGGCCGTCGATCATGATCGCGGCCGCGCATTGCGCGGCCGAGCTGTCGATGGCCAACACGGGGCCCGCCGGGTAGGGAGCGGTCACGCCCGGCCCTCCGGCGTCAGAGCTGGACGCCGACCGGGCGCACCTCGGACACTTCGGGGATGTAGTGCTTGAGCAGGTTCTCGATGCCCATCTTCAGGGTCATGGTCGAGGACGGGCAGCCGGCGCAGGCGCCCTGCATGTGCAGGTAGACCACGCCGCGGTCGAAGCCGTGGAAGGTGATGTCGCCGCCGTCCTGGGCGACCGCCGGACGCACGCGGGTGTCCAGAAGCTCCTTGATCTGCACGACGATCTCGCCGTCGGGGCCGTCATGATCGGCATGGCCGGTCTGGGCCGACTGGGCGGCGTCGCCCTCGATCGCGGGGGCGCCGGACTGGAAATGCTCCAGGATCGCGCCCAGCACGCCGGGCTTGAGATGCGCCCAGTCGAGCGGCTCGGCCTTGGTGACGGTGATGAAGTCGGGGCCGAGAAACACCCCCTCCACCCCGTCGACCGCGAAGATGCGCGTGGCGAGCGGCGAGGCGGCGGCCCCGGCCTTGGCCGGAAAGTCGGCGGAGCCCGCCTGCATCACGGTCTGGCCGGGCAGGAATTTCAGCGTCGCCGGGTTCGGCGTGGATTCGGTCTGAATGAACATGGCGCGGCCCTCCGTTTCAGGTCCTCATGTGGACCCATGGCGCGGCGAAATCAAGAATCATTCCAAACTGAGCGATCCCGTCCCGCCCCGCGACGCCTCCCAGGCGAGCACGTCGCTGTCCCGCGACGCCCCTCAGGCGAGCACGTCGCTGTCCTCAGGCGAGCGCGATCACCTGGTCGCGCGACAGGGCGCCGGGCACGACGGTGACCGGCACCGGCAGGTCGCCGGCGAGCTTGCCGACCAGATGGGCGACCAGCGGCCCCGGCCCGTTCTCCACCCCCGCCCCCAGCACGAGGACCCCGATTTCCGGATCCTCCTTGATCTGGGCCAGCACCTGTTCGACCGGCTCGCCCTCCCGGATCACGAATTCGGGGTAGATCCCGACGTTTTCGGTGACCTTGCCGGCGACTTCCTGGAACCGCGCCTCGGCCGCGTCGCGGGCCTCCTGGCGCATGATGTCCTGCACGCCCATCCAGTGCTGGAACTCGGTGGGGCGCAGGATGAACATCATCTGCAACCCGCCGCCCGTCGCCTTGGCCCGACGGGCGGCGAAGCGGATGGCGTTCATGCATTCGGGCGTTTCGTCGACGACGACGAGGAACTTGCGCATCGGGTCCTTCGCGGAGGCTGCGGTCGGGAACCCATTGTCCTGCAACCGCGACGGGCGCGCAAGCGGCGTGCGCCATCCCCCGCCTTCCGGCCATGCCCCGCCTTCCCAACCTGCGCCCCGGCCGATAGGCTCCGCCCGCCCAGCCCCAGCCGACGGAGCGCCGAGATGACCGACCTCATCATCAACAACGCCACGCTCGTCACCGCCGACCGGGCGGGAACCGTGCTGACCGGCGGCATCGCCGTCGCAGATGGCCGCATCACCCATCTGGGCGCGGTCCCCGACCGCGCGCAGGAGGTGGTCGACGCGCAGGGCGGCATCGTCATGCCGGGCCTGGTCAACACCCATTGCCACGCCGCCGACAGCCTGTTCCGCGGGCTGATCGAGAACCTGCCGCTGGAGCCCTGGCTGCAGACCGTGTGGAAGGCCGAGGGCGCGATCCTGTCGGCCGCCACCTGCCGGCTCGGCGCGCGGCTGGGTTTCGCGGAGCTGCTGCTCTCGGGCTGCACCTCGGTCGTCGACATGTTCTGGCATCCGCATTCCACGGCGCGGGCGGGGGCCGAGCTCGGCCTGCGCGTCTCCTGCGGGGGCCTCTTCTTCGATTTCCCCGGCATGGACGGCAAGACCGCCGAGACCCGCCTGCCCGACGCCGAGGCCTTTTTCCGCGACCACCCCAGGACCGACCGCCTGCGCCCCGGGACCTTCCCGCATGGCGCCTACACGGTGGGGCCCGAGAACCTGCAGGCCGCCAAGCGCCTTGCCAACGACCACGGCGCGCTCTTCTCCATCCACGCCGCGGAGACGAAGGTCGAGCAGCGGACGGTTCAGGACAGTTACGGAGCCTCCGTCCTCCGCCACATGGACGCGCTGGGGATTCTGGATCCGCGCACCATCCTCGCCCATTGCGTGCACTGCGACGACGAGGAGATCGCCATTCTGGCCCGCACCGGCGCGGTGGTGGCGCATAATCCGGTGTCGAACCTCAAGCTCGCCTCCGGCTTCGCGCGCATTCCGGAGATGCTGGAGGCGGGGGTGCATGTGACGCTCGGCACCGACGGCGCGATCTCGGGCAACGACATCGACATGTGGCTGGCGCTGCGGCTGGCGGCCACCCTGCACAAGGCCGTGACCGGGCGCGCCGCCGTCATCACCACGCGCGAGGCGCTGCACATGGCGACGCTGGCGGGGGCCGAGGCGATGGGGCTCGGCGCCGTTACCGGCTCGCTGGAAATCGGCAAGGCCGCGGATCTGGTGGTGCTCGACGCCTCCGCCCCCCATGCGGTCCCGATGTTCGACCCGCTGACCCATATCGTTTATTCCGCCGGCCGCGCCGACGTCCGCCATGTCTTCGTCGACGGGCAATGGCGGGTGCGCGACCGGACGCTCACCGTTTTCGACATGACCGACACGCTGGACGAGATCCGCGCCCTGGTCCCCGCCATCAAGGAATCCATCGCATGAGCCTCACCGCCCGCCTCGAAGCCGCCGCCTCGGTCGTCGTCCCCCGCATGGGGGGGCCGGTGGAGATCGCGCTGGCGCTCGGCTCCGGCCTCGGCGGCCTCGCCGACGCGGTGACCGACGCGGTGACCATCCCTTATCATGAGATCCCGGGCTTTCCGGTCTCCACCGCGCCGACCCATGCCGGGCGCTTCGTGATCGGCACGCTGCACGGCAAGCGCGCGGCGCTGATGCAGGGGCGGCTGCATCTTTACGAGGGGTGGAGCGCGCAGGATGTGGCGCTTCCCGTCTGGCTGATGAACCGGATGGGGGCGCAGGTCTATATCGCGACCAACGCCGCCGGCGCCCTGAACCCGGGCCTGAAGCCCGGCACGCCGATGCTGATCGAGGATCACCTGAACTTCACCGGGACCAACCCGCTGATCGGGTCGAACAACGAGGCGATCGGCGCGCGCTTTCCCGACATGTCCCGCGCCTATTGCCCCAGGCTGCGGGCGGCGGCGGTCGCGGCCGCGGAAAAGGCCGGGGAACCGATGGCCGCCGGCATCTACGCCGGCATCACCGGCCCGTCGCTGGAGACCTCGGCCGAACGTCGCTGGCTCCGCTCCACGGGGGCGGACGCGGTGGGGATGTCGACGGTGCTGGAGGTGATCGCGGCCAACCATTGCGGGATGAGGGCGCTGGGGCTCTCGGCCATTACGAATGCCGCGGATGGCGGCCCGGACCAGCAGCCCGACACCATCGAGCAGGTGCTGGAGCATGCCGCCCATGCCGGGGCGCGGATGGCCCGAATCCTCGAAGCGCTGGTCCCCGAACTGGCATGACCCGCCCCCGCCGCGATCCCCGCCGCGACGCGGCGCCCGGGACGCCCCCCGCCGCCCGCGACCTGCTGGCGCTGGACGGGCGCCGGGCGCTGGTCACCGGGGCATCCGGGGGACTGGGCGCGGCGGCGGCCCGACGGCTGGCGGAGGCCGGAGCCTTCGTGATCTGCCATGCCGCGACAAGGCCCGAGCGGGCCCGCGCGCTCGCCGCCAGCCTGCGCGCGGCGGGGCTGGAGGCGGATGCCGGCCAGGCCGACCTCACCTTGCCCGGCGCGGCGGAGGCGCTGCTCGCCGATGGCGGCGGGGCCGATCTGCTGGTCCACGCCGCCGCCCGCCAGGACATGGGCGCGCTGAACGGCATGGGGGCGGAGGACTGGGCCGCGGTGCTGGGCGCCAATCTGGGCGCGGCGCGGGCGCTGCTGACCGCCTTCGCCGCCCAGAAGGGGCCCCCGCCCCGCGCGGCGGTCCTGATCTCGTCCATCGAGGCCGCCCGCCCCCTGCCCGGCCACGCGGCCTACGCCGCCTCCAAGGCCGCGGTGGAGTCCCTGGTGCGCTCGGCGGCGACGGAGCTTGCGCCGATGCGGGTCAACGGCCTCGCCCCCGGCCTGATCGCCCGGCCGGGACTGGCCGAGCAATGGCCCGAAGGGCTCGCCCGCTGGAACGCCGCCGCGCCGCTCGGCCGCCCCGCCGAACCCGTCGAAATCGCCGACGCGGCGCTCTTTCTCGTCTCCGACGCCGCGCGGTTCGTCACCGGGACCACGCTGGTCGTCGACGGCGGATTGTCCGCCGGCCCCGGCTGGTGAAACCCGCAGGGCGGGACGCGCTTCCCAAACGCCTCCTGCCCAGCCGCCCCGCGCCGTGCTAACATGCCGCCATGGGACAGCTGGCGCAGACCGGCGACCCGAGGCGAGATAAGGCGAGCACACATGATTTACGTTCGGCGCGACCGCCGGACCACGCGGCAGCGCGCGGTCGTGGCGATTCTGTTATCGTTGGCGGCGGCCGTCTTCGCGCCGCCCTGGACCGGCGCGCAGGCGCAGAACCTGCCGACGGCGCGCGACGCCGCCCGCCTCGCGCCCGCGCTGGACGCCGTCAAGCGCGAGGACTGGGGCTCGGCCCTGTCGCTGGCGCGCACGCTGGGCGAGCCGTCGGTGGTCGACCTGGTGCTGTGGCGCATGCTGTCCGACGAGGCCGGCGGCTGGTTCGATTACGCCGATTTCCTCAAGCGCAACGAGGACTGGCCCGGAACCAACCGCCTGCGCCGCCTCGCCGAGGAGCGCATGCCCCCCGATCTGCCCGGCGCCCAGGTGGAGGCGTTCTTCGCCGGACGCGCGCCGCAGACCGGCGCCGGCGCCGTGCGGCTCGCCCACGTGATGGCCCGCAACGGTCGCAAGGCCGAGGCGACGGCCCAGGCCGTGCGCGCCTGGACCGAGCTGTCGCTGACCCCGTCCGAAGAGCAGGCCCTGCTCGCCGGCTGGGGGGGCGAGCTTTCCAAGCACAACGCCCAGCGGCTCGACATGCTGCTGTGGCGCGGGCTCTCGGGCGAGTCCGAGCGGATGTTCGCGCGGGTCGACGCGGGGCTGGTCGCGCTCGGCCGCGCCCGGCTGGCGCTGCGCCGCGGCGAGGCCGGGGTGGACGGGCTGATCGCGCGCATCCCCGCCAACCGCGCCGAGGACGCCGGCCTCGCCTATGAGCGCTTCCGCTGGCGCGAGGCGAAGGGCCTGGAGTCGGGGGCGGAGGAGCTGATCCTGCAGCGCTCCACCTCCGCCGCGTCGCTGGGTCGGCCGGAGCTCTGGGGGAAGGAGCGCATCGACATGGTGCGCGCCGCCGACCGGGCCGGACGCGCCCGCGTCGCCTATCAGCTCGCGGCGAAGCACTTCATGAAGGCCGATGACGGCTACGACTACGCCGACCTCGAATGGCTGGCGGGCTGGATCGCGCTGCGCAAGCTCAACGATCCCGCCTCGGCCGAGGCGCATTTCGCCCGCTTCACCGCCGCCGTCGGCTCGCCGATCAGCCTCGGGCGCGGCTATTACTGGCTGGGCCGGGCGCGGGAGGCCAAGGGCGACAAGAGGGGTGCGGGCGACGCCTACAAGGAAGGCGCGCGCTGGCAGACCAGCTTCTACGGCCAGCTCGCGGCCGAGCGCGGCGGGGTCTCCGGCGACCCGACGCTGGCGGGGCTCGCTCCGCCGACCGACTGGCGCTCCGCCGCCGTGCTGCAGACCAGCCAGGTGCGGGCGGCGGTGCTGCTGCACTATGCGGGCGAACGCAGCCTGTCGCACCGCCTGATGAGCAACGCGGCCGGCGAGGCGCGCAATCCCCGCTCCCAGGCCGCGCTCGGCCAGTTGGCGCTGGAGCTCGACCGCCCGGAAGTGGCGGTGCGGGTCGGCAAGGCCGCGGCGTCCGACGGGGCGGTGCTGCCGAACTACTACTACCCGGTGATGGACCTCGCGCAGGCTTCGGGCCCGATCTCGCCGTCGCTGGCGCTGTCGATCGCGCGGCAGGAAAGCGAGATGAACCCTGAGGCGATCAGCAACGCCGGGGCCCGCGGGCTGATGCAGCTGATGCCGGGCACGGCGCAGCTGGTCGCCCGACGGCTGGGCATCGGCTACGACCTCGGCGCGCTGACCCGCGACTGGCGCTACAACGCACGGCTGGGCACCGACTACCTGGCGGGGCTGGTCAGCGACTTCAACTCGCTGCCGATGGCCGCCGCCGGCTACAACGCCGGCCCGGGCCGCGTGCGCCAGTGGATCGAGCGTTACGGCGACCCGCGCACCGGGAGCGTCGACATGATCGACTGGATCGAGACCATCCCCTTCGACGAAACCCGCAACTACGTGCAGCGGGTGATGGAGGGGCTGCATGTCTACGACGCGCGGCTGAGCGGCAAGGTGAAGGCCCCGATGCTGACCGCGCGGCTCGCGCGCCCCTGAAGGGCGGGCGCCCCGCCGAAAACGCCGGACCGAACGCGAACGGGCCCGGATGCGTCGCATCCGGGCCCGTTTCGCATCGCCCCCTAGCCTCGCAGCCCCCGGCCTAGCGCACCAGAGACCCGGCGAAATTGACGTTCGCCTCGTCCTCCACCACGATCGTTTCGTAATGCCCCGACATGTCGACGTCGCACCCCGCGAGGATGATGTCGCCGCCCATCTGCACGGTCTCGTGCGCCTCGACATAGATGCCGCCGGAATTCTTCATCGCCCCGCCCGGCGAGAAGGTCGGCGCCGCCGCCATCAGCGCATGGGTCCAGGACGAACTGCCCCAGCCGCCGAGCGAGATGGTCTTCTTGGAGAACAGATAGACGTCGAACTGCCCGTCGTCGCAGAAATGGTTCTCCTGCCCGTAGGAGACGTCGCCCGAGAAATTCAGCATCCCCTCGCCGAAGATCAGCACCTTGTCGAAGCGCAGCGCCGGCCCGCCGCCCACGCCGATCTGGCCCTTGGCGATGATCGCGACGTTCTGCGCATCCACCCCGCCCGCGAGCTGCATGCCGTGATTGACCACGTAGATGGTGTGGGGCTGCAGGTCGCCCGGCTGCACCGTCCACCACCACTGATTGATCGGCACCACATTGGCGTAACCCGCCTCGTTGTAGACGAAGTCGGGGATCAGCGGCCCGGAATAGGTGGAGATCCCGCTGTCGTAGATCGCCGTCCAAAGATCCTCGAACATATCGTCGAGCTTGGGCAGGACCTTCGCCTCCAGTTCCACCGGCGTGTCGACCTTGACCTCGGCCTCGGTGGCCGAGCCGGCGTCGACATGGCCGATGGTGATGGTGTTGGGATCGTTGGCGCTGACCCGCACGTCGGCGGTGAAGTTGCTCGACCCGCCGAAATGCACCCCGGTGTCGCCATGGATGCAGATGCCGTCGGACAGGTCGTCGTTGCCGCCCATCTGCAGCGAGCTTTCGGACATGATCAGCCCGCCGCCGCACAGGTCGCCCCTCGGGCTGGAGGAGACGGGGCGCGCGATGGCGGTGGAGGACGCGGCCACCGTCCAGCGATCGGCGCTCATCAGGCCCAGCAGGAGGGTGGGCACCGGAAAACCGCCGTCGTCGCCGCGTTTGGCGGTGACGCGCACGGCGTTGTAGGGCGGCGGATCGGTGGTGACGAAGCTGGCGGTGTCGGCCTGCCAACGGCCCAGCTGGATCAGCGTCACGGGCATCACGTCGCCGTTGTCCGAGGCGGGCATGTTCAGCTCGGCCAGCTGCTTCGCCGCCGCGCGGGCCTGTTCGGGATTCTCGATCCGCAGCACCGCGGCGAGGGCCGCGGCGTCGGCCGTGGCCTGCAGCTGGGCGCGCACCCGATAGGCGTTGGCCACGTCGACCGCGACGCCGAGCAGGGTCATGAACATGACCAGCCACATCATCGACATGATGGCGCCGGATCCGTCCCGGTCGGCCCAAAGTCGCGTGAGATGAACGACCGCGGCAGGTCGCGCCGCAGGGGCCCGGGCCCGGTCGGACGCGCCGCAGCAGGCGCCACGCAGCCCGAGGCGTCTGAAGACGCGCATGAAACACTCCCGAACCTGACGCTACGCACAACACCGATACGGATCGCACCCCCATACGGAAAGCGGGGCGCGGAGAAGAGCCGCTCGGTCGTCCGACGCGGCGGCGGCGCGAAACGCGAGAGCGCCTCCATCGGACCGGATGTCAGCACGCTAACGGCTATGATGGAATGTTCAAGGATTCATTCATCTGGCGATCAGGTCGTCATGACCCGTTCGCCGCGGAGGGGGCCGCGTCTTCGGACCCGTCCTCCCCCCCTCGAAACGAAGGCCGCGCCGCCCTGCAAGCGACGCGGCCAACAGCCCGCAACACGGTGGAGGGATCCCTCGGGTTCCGGGCGTCGGTTCAGCGCACGAGCGCGGCGCCGTAGCTGGCGGCGGAGGCGTCGTCCACCGTGATGGTCTCGTAATGCCCGACCATGTCGCCCTCGCAACCCTGAAGCCGGGCGGCGCCGCCGATCTGCACCTGGTCGCGCGCCTCCACATAGATCCCGCCGCCGTTCTTGAACGCGCCGCCGGGGTGGAACTGCGGAGCCGCCGCCATGAACGCATGAGTCCAGGCCTGGGGGTTGGAGCCGCCGAGCGACACGCGGGTCTTGGAGAACATGTAGACGTCGTATTTCAGGTCGTCGCAGTAGTGCTCCGCCTCGCCATAGGACGCGGATCCGGAGAAGTTCAGATCGCCCTCGCCGAAGATCAGCACCTTGTCGAACACCAGGTTCGGCCCGCCGCCCATGCCGATCTGGCCCTTGGCGACGATGGCGACGTTGCGCGCGTCGACGTTCCCGGCAAGCTGCATGCCGTGGTTGACCATGTAGATGGTGTTGGGCTGCAGGTCGCCCGGCTGCACCGTCCACCACCATTGATCGATCCGCACCACATTGGCGTAGCCGGCGCCGTCGTAGACGAAATCGGGGATCAGCGGGCCGGAATAGGTGGCGACGCCGCTGTCGTAGATCTCGGTCCACAGCGCTTCGAACATCTCGTCGAGCCGGGGGAGGATCTTGGCCTCCATATGCACGGACGCGTCGATCTTCACCTCCGCCTCTGTCGCCGAGCCCGCCACGACATCGCCGATGACGATGTCGTCGGGATCGAAGGCGCTGATCCGCACGTCGTCGCCGAAGAAGCTGGCGCCCCCGAAATGCACCCCGGTTTCGCCATGCACGCAGACGCCGTCGGTCAGCGTGTTGCCGCCGCCCATCTGCAGGTCATGTTCGGACATGATCAGCCCGCCGCCGCAGACATGGGCCGCGGGGCCGGCGGAGGTCGGCCGGTAGACGGCTGTGGAGGATGCGGCGACGATCCAGGTCTTGTTGTTGAGCAGCCCCAGCAGGAACGTCGGCACCGCGATGCCGCCGTCGTCGCCGCGCTTGGCGGTGACGCGCACCGCATCGTAGGGGCCCTCGTCCCCCTTCACGAAGCGGCCCGCGTCCGGCTCCCACCGACCGAGCTCGACCAGCGCGAGCGGCACCACATCGCCGTTGACGTCGACGGGCATGTTGATGCGGGCGAGCTGCTGGGCCGCGGCGCGGGCCTGGTCGGGGTCGCCGATGCGCAGGATCGCCGCCAGCGCCGCGGCGTCGGCGGTGGCCTGCAGCTGGGCGCGCACCCGATAGGCGTTGGCCACGTCGACCGCCACGCCGGCGATCATGATCAGCCCGGTCAGCCAGATGATCGAAAAAACGGACGCGGCGCCGGACTCGTCGCGCCACAGGCGTCGCCGTTTCGACGCCGGAACCCGGCCGGTCGGGTCAGCCATTGGTCGAGGATTCGTCGACCATCGTCACCGATGCGCCCAGCGAATTGTCCTCCGCAAGGAATGCGCTGAAAATCACCACATCGGAATAAGGCATGTTGAGCGTTGCGGTCACGAAGCCGTTCTGCACGGTGACGGTGACGCGGCTCTCGTCGGTGGAGTTCATCTGGCGCAGCGCGAAGGCCTTGGCTTCGGCTTGCGAGGACACGCCCATCGACACGGCGCGCGAAGCGGAGCGCGCGACGTCGATCATCTGGGTCTGCTTGTGCATCAGGAGGGTGGCGTCGGTGGCGGCGCAGAACACCATGAAGAATATGGGGAGCCAGAGCACGAACTCGACGGTCGCGGACCCGGACTCGTCGCGCCGGAACGCGGACATGCGCCGAATGACGCTCATGTTGTCCTCCAGGACACGCTACGCACCATCCGAAAACGACGTTCGTCCGTTCTACGCAGGACGATCCTTGTTCATCTTCGGGACGATCGACCCACGAGGCTCCCAACGGCGGGATTCGTCGCAATCACCTGCATTCATACTAGGCTGTTTTCGAATTTGGACAAGGTATCCGATTCGGGGCAGGCCCTTCGCAACAGGGCGTTTTCCGGCCGCGGCGGGGGGCGCGAAACCCCTCCATATCCGGTCGTTTCGGCCTTTCCGGGGTCCGGAAGCCGGCGCGCGGGCCGGTTGCCGGATGAAATCGCGGCGCGGCGCGGCGCGATCGGCGGCGTGGCTGACCTGCGCTCCGGCGACGCAGGGTCAGAACACGATCTCGGGCAGGCGCTCGAACGCGTCGCGCAGCGATTCGCTCCAGGCGCCGGAGACCTTGCCGAATTCCGGGTCGTCCTGCTCCATCCGTCGGCGCACGCCGAAGCGCAGGCTGCCCGCCTCCATCACCGCCAGATCGAGCGGCATGCCCACCGAGAGGTTGGAGCGCAGGGTGGAATCCATCGACACGAACGCCGCCTTCAGCGCCATCGGCAGCGGGGTCGACGGCTCGATCACCCGGTCGAGGATCGGCTTGCCGTATTTGTGCTCGCCGATCTGGAAGAACGGCGTGTCCTCGGTCGCCTCGATGAAATTGCCGGCCCCGTAGATCAGGAACAGCCGCGCCCGCCCGCCCTTGCGCTGACCGCCGAGGATGATCGAGGCGCCGGTCCCGGCCCCCGCCTCCTCCAGCCGCTCGCGGTAGCGGCGCTGCTGGGCGGCCATCTCGTCGCCGACCAGTTGGGCGGCGCGGAACATGGTCTCGCAGGTCAGGATGCTTTCGACGTCCTCGCCGGCCTCGGCCCGGGCGCAGGCCCCGTTCAGCGCGGTGATGACCCCCTGCGTGATCGACAGGCTGCCCGCGGTCATCGCCACCAGGGCGCGCTCGCCCTCCCGCTCCCAGGTGAACATCTTGCCGAAGCGGGAGATGTTATCCAGCCCGGCATTGGTGCGGGTGTCGGACAACATCACCAGTCCGGCGTCCAGGCGCAGTCCGACGCAATAGGTCACGGCAGGGTCCCCCTCGGGTCCGGGGCGCCGGCAGGGCGCCCGAGTCGCGCGGGGGATACAGGGCCGGGCGGCGGAAGTCATCCGTCGGCGGGGCCCGCGGCCCTGCTGACCGCCGGGAACGCGCCGGACGGGGCCTTACTGCTGGCTCTGGCTCTGGGCCGCGGGCTCCACATTGACCTCGGCGGTCAGCGTCGTCTCGCTCTGCCCGGTGATCGAGCCGCGGATCGGGGCGGCCTCGTTGGCGTCGAGCCCGGCGATCAGGCGCACATAGCCCTCGGTCGGGCACATGTCGTTGGACGGATCGAAGCCGACCCAGCCCAGCCCGTCGATGAAGGCCTCGGCCCAGGCGTGGGTTTCGCTGAGCTCGTCCTTCTTCATCTTCTCCTCGTCCTCGTCATCCTCCTCGGACGGCTCGACCAGCAGATAGCCCGACACGTAGCGCGCCGGCACGCCGAGCGAGCGCGCGGCGGAGATGAAGACATGCGTGTGGTCCTGGCAGACCCCGGCCCCGAGCGCGAGCGCGCGGGCGGCGGTGGTGTCGGCCTCGGTGACGCCGGAGCGATAGGCGATGGCCGCGTGCACCGCGTTGCAGAGCGCATGCATCACCGCGAGCGTGCCATCGTCGCCCTTGTCGGCGGCGACGGTGGCGGCGAGCTCGCAGATCGCGTCGTCAGGCCTGGTCAGCGGCGTGTCGCGCAGGAACACCCCGGCGGCGCGGGCATGGCCGAGACCGCGGACCACGCCGGCGGTGTCGGTGGTGTCGATCTCGCCCTCCGCCACGATCTCGACCGCGCCGATGGGATCATGCGCGTGCCAGAGCGCGAGCGCGTCGCCGAAATCGTCGGTCAGAAGCGGCGTGACCGCCTCGCCGTTGACGGTGACCTTCCAGCCGGGCGCGGACTGCCCCTCATAGGCCGAGGGCCACAGGCGCAGCCGCAGCGCCAGGCGCAGGGCGGCGGGCTCGTATTCGTAGACCGTGCGGTGACGGATGCTCAGGCGCATCGGGACGGTCCCCTCAGAAATGATAGGCTTGTTTGATCTCGACCGACAGGCGGGCGGTCACCGCCAGCGCGTCCGAGACGAACTCGTGCAGGCCCTGCTTGAACAGCTCCCCCATGCCGGCGCTTTCCAGCCGCTCGATCATCGCCTGGGCGGTGTCGTGGCACGGATGGGTCTGGCCGTAGCGCCGGGCGATGTGATCGAGATGCCAGCCCATCTGCCGGTAGCAGTGCGACAGCGAGCGGGGGAAGGCCTTGTTGAGCAGCAGGAAGTCGGTGATCTGCCAGGGCGCGTAGTCGCCGCGATAGACATGGTGGAAGGCCCGCGTCGCCGAGGTGGCGTGCAGCACCGAGGTCCACTGATGGTGATCTCGCCCGCCGCCGACCACGTCGGTTTCGGGCAGCAGCACGAAATATTTCACGTCGAGCAGGCGCAGGATCATGTCGGCGCGCTCGATGAACCCGCCGATGCGCATGAAGTCCCAGCCATCGTTGCGCAGCATCGAGGTCTCGGCCGCGCCGCGCAGCAGGTTGGCCCGCTTCTTGGTCCAGTCCAGCAGCTCCGGCAGCTCCCGGCGCAGGGTCTGGGCGTTGCCGTCGACGCTTTCCAGCTTGCGCCAGTCGTCGTTCAGCGTCTCCCACATCTCGCGGGTCAGGGCGGTGCGCACCGCCTTGCCGTTGATCCGGGCGCCGGCGAGGCAGGCGCGGATCGAGGACGGGTTGTCGGGGTCGAGCACGAGGGATCGCGCCGCGGCGACCTCGGTGATCCGCTCGTCGTCGTCGAAATGATGGGCGGAGCCGCAGGAGGTGACGACGGAGCGCCACTCGTCACGCTCCCCCGCGCCCGGCAGCATCGCCATGCGCTGACCCATCTCCATCAGGCGGGCGGTGCTTTCCGCGCGCTCGACATAGCGGGCCATCCAGAACAGGTTCTCCGCGGTCCGGCTCAGCATCCGATGGCTCCCTGGCGCTTGGCCGGTCGAGGGTTCGCTCCGCGGGTTTCTCCGGGATCGGGGGCGCTCATTCGCTCAGCACCCAGGTGTCCTTGACCCCGCCGCCCTGCGACGAGTTCACCACGAGGCTGCCCTCGCGCATGGCCACGCGGGTCAGGCCGCCGGGGACCAGCCGCATCTCCTGCCCCACCAGGCAGTAGGGGCGGAAATCGACGTGCCGTCCCCCGACGCCCGAGGGCGTGAGGGTCGGCGTCGCCGACAGGTCCAGCGTCGGCTGGGCGATGAAGTCGGACGGGTCGGCGAGGATCCGCTTGGCGTAGTCCTCCCGTTCCCGCTGGGTCGACCGCGGGCCGATCAGCATGCCGTAGCCGCCTGAGCCGTGGACTTCCTTGACCACCAGCTCCTCGAGATGCTCGAGCACGTATTTGCAGCTGTCGGTCTCGGCGCAGCGCCAGGTCGGCACGTTGTCGAGGATCGGCTTTTCGCCGAGATAGAAGCGGATCATGTCCGGGACGAAGGTGTAGACCGCCTTGTCGTCGGCCACGCCCGCGCCGGGGGCGGAGCAGAGCGTCACGCCCCCCGCCCGGTAGGCGTCGAAGAGGCCGGGCACGCCGAGCAGGCTGTCGGGGCGGAAGGCGAGCGGGTCGATGTAGTCGTCGTCGATCCGCCGGTAGATCACGTCGACCCGCTGCGGGCCGCGGGTGGTGCGCATCCACACAAGGCCGTCGTCGACGAACAGGTCCTGCGGCTCCACCAGCTCGACGCCCATCAGGTCGGCGAGGAAGGAGTGCTCGTAATAGGCCGAATTCAGCGGCCCGGGGGTCATCACCACGCAGGTCGGGTCGCCCTTGCAGGCGGACGGCGCGACCTCTTCCAGCGTCTTGAGCAGCGCGTCGGGGTAGTCGTCCACCGGCTCCACCCGGCCGCCGTCGAACAGCTCGGGGAACATGCGCATCATGATCTCCCGGTTCTCCAGCATGTAGGAGACGCCGGACGGCGTGCGGCAGTTGTCCTCCAGAACCTGGAAGTCCTTGGGCCCGGTGCGCACGATATCGATGCCCACGATGTGCGAATAGACCCGGCCCGGCGGCTCGATCCCCATCATCTCCGGCAGGAAGGCCGAGTTGCGGTAGACCAGCTGCGAGGGGACGATGCCGGCGCGCAGGATCTCGCCGCGATGATAGACGTCGTAGAGGAAGGCGTTGAGCGCGCGGGCCCGCTGGCGGATGCCGCGGTCGAGCCGGCGCCATTCGGCGGCCGAGAACACCCGCGGGATCAGGTCGAAGGGGATCAGGCGCTCCGGGTCGCCGCCTTCGCCATAGACGGCGAAGGTGATGCCGATGCGCCGGAAGATGGCCTCGGCCTCTTCCGAGCGGCGGTTGAGCAGCTCGACGCCGCTCGCTTCCAGCCATTCGGCGATGCCCGCATAGGGCTCGCGCAGCTTGCCGTCCGATCCGGACATCTCGTTGAACACGGTCCGTCCCCCTCATGGCCGAGGCCCCGGGCAAGCGGGGCGGCGGCGCAGGTGATTGCCTCTCGATCAGAAACGGATGGCCTGCCGAGGTCAAGGGCGGCGCGGGGAAACTTGGCGGAACGCGCCGTGGCGCCGCAGGGGCGCGCTGCGGCGGATGCGGGCGGGGGCGGGCCGGAGGCCGCATCGGGCCCTGGCCCCACGCCGGCTTTGCATGCCGCGGGCCGGGATCCGGCGCCATTCCGGCCGCGGTCCGGGGCGCGGCGCCTGCGAAACGGGCAATCCGCCGGCGAAGCGGACGCCCGGCGCGTTCACCGCCTGTTCCCGTCGTCGCCCGGCCCCGCTATGCTCCGCCCCATGGACGCCCCGCTCCCTCCCGCCACCCATCCCATCGGCCTGCCGCCGCGCTTCGCCGACTGGTTCGCCCGGCGGGGCTGGGCGCCGCATCCCCATCAGCTGGACCTGCTCGCCTCCGCCCGCCCCGGGGGCGCCGACCTGCTGGTCGCCCCCACCGGCGGCGGCAAGACGCTGGCGGGATTCCTGCCGACCCTGGTGGCGCTGGAGGGGGATCCGCCGAAAGGCCTGCACACGCTCTACCTCTCGCCCCTCAAGGCGCTGGCCGCCGACATCCGCCGCAACCTCGCCCGCCCGATCGAGGAGATGGGCCTGTCGATCCGGGTCGAGGACCGCACCGGCGACACCACCCAGACCGCGCGGCGCCGCCAGCGCGCCGACCCGCCGCATATCCTGCTGACCACGCCCGAAAGCCTCGCGCTGCTGCTGTCCTACGAGGACGCGCCGCGGATTTTCGCGGGCCTGAAGCGGGTGATCGTCGACGAGGCGCACGCGCTGGCGGAGTCGAAGCGCGGCGATCAGCTGGCCTTGCAGCTCTCCCGCCTGCGGGGGCTCGCGCCCGGCCTCTCCATCGTCGGGCTATCGGCCACGGTCGAGGATCCGCCGGCGCTCGGCCGCTGGCTCTCGCCCGCCGGCTGCCGGGTGCTGCTGGCCGATCCGGGGCCGGAGCCGGATATCGGAATGCTGGAGACGGAGGCCCCGCCCCCCTGGTCAGGCCAGGGCGGGCGTCATGCGGCGAGCGCGGTCATGGACCTGATCCGCGCCCATCGCATCACCCTGGTTTTTCACAACACCCGCGCCCAGGCCGAGCTGTTCTTCCAGGCCCTTTGGAACGTCAACGACGACGCCCTGCCCATCGGCATCCACCACGGCTCCCTCGACCGCGAGGCGCGAAAACGGGTCGAAGCTGCGATGGCCGAGGGGGCGTTGCGCGCCGTCGTCTGCACCGGGTCGCTCGATCTCGGCATCGACTGGGGCGACGTCGACCTGGTGGTGCAGGTCGGCGCGCCCAAGAACGTCAAGCGGCTGGTCCAGCGCATCGGGCGGGCCAACCATCGCTACAACGCCCCCTCGCGCGCCCTGATCGTGCCCGCCAACCGCTTCGAGGTGCTGGAGTGCCGGGCGGCGCTCGACGCGGTGCTGGACCATGACCTCGATGGCGACGACGTGCGTCGCGGCCCGCTCGATGTGCTCTGCCAGCATATCCTCGCAACCGCCTGCGCGGGGCCGTTCGAGGCCGGGGCGCTTTTCGACGAAATCAAATCCGGCGCCGGCCCCTATGCCGACCTCACCCGCGCCGCCTTCGACGACTGCCTCGAATTCTGCGCCACCGGCGGCTATGCGCTGCGCGCCTACGACAAGTGGAAACGCCTCGCCGAGGGGCCGCCGGGAACCTTCCGCCTGCGCGACCCGCGGGCGTCGCGCACCATCCGGATGAATCTCGGGACCATCGTGGGGACCGAGACGCTTTCCGTCCGCCTCGGCGGTCGCGGCTTCGGCGGGGCCAAGCTGGGCGAGATCGAGGAGGATTTCGCCGCCACCCTCGCCCCCGGCGACACCTTCCTGATCGGCGGCGAGGTGGTGCGCTTCGAAGGGCTGAAGGAGATGACCATCATGGTCTCCCGCGCCCCGGGCCGTCAGCCCAGGATCGCGGTGTTCGGGGGCTCGAAGCTCTCGACCTCCACCCTGCTGTCGAACCGGGTGATGGACCTGCTGGAGGATCCCGACGCCATCCGCGCCCTGCCCGCCCATACCGCCGACTGGCTCGCCCTGCAGGCGGAACGCTCCGAACTCCCCTCCCGCCAGGGTCTTCTCTGCGAGACCTTCCCGCATTTCGGGCGGAAATACCTGGTGATCTACGGCTTCGCGGGGCGCAACGCGCATCAGACGCTGGGGCTGCTGGTCACGCGGCGGATGGAGACGGCGGGGCTGGGTCCGCTGGGTTTCGTCGCCAACGACTACGCGCTGATGGTCTGGGCGCTGGAGGAGGCGCCCGACCCGGCCGCCCTGCTCGACGCAGAAGGCCTGCGCGAGGGGCTGGAGGGCTGGCTCGGCGACAACGCGGTGATGAAGCGGACCTTTCGGGCCGCGGCGATCATCGCCGGGCTGATCGAGCGGAACCTGCCCGGCATGCGCAAATCCGGGCGGCAGGCGACGTTTTCGTCGGACATCCTCTACGACACGCTGCGCCGCTTCGACCCCGACCACCTTTTGATGCGCATCACCCGGGCCGAGGCGGAACGCGGCCTGGTCGATTTCGCCCGGATCGAAGCGCTCTGCGCCCGGGCCGCCGGGGCGGTGCGCGTGGTGCGGGCCGACCGGACGACCCCGCTCGCCGCCCCCCTGATGCTCGAGGTCGGCCGCGTGCCGATCAAGGGCGAGGGGCGCGAGCGGCTGCTGGAAGGCGAGGCGGCGGCGCTGATGGCGGAGGCGGGGCTGAAGGCCTGAGGCCCCGCGGCTCTGGCGCCGACTCTCATGCCGGTGCAGATTTGGCTCGCGGCCCGACCCGGCGCGGCGCGTCGCCGGAAGCGGAGGAGAACCGACATGACCCGCCCCATCGCCCTGACCTGCCTGCTCGCGGGGCTGACCCTCGCCGCCCCGGCGCGCGCCGCCGACGCCGGCCCCAGCTTCGACTGCGCCAAGGCCGAGCATGAGGCCGAGGTCCTGATCTGCGGCGACGCCCAGCTTGCGGCGCTGGACCGGGAGATCACCCGTCTCCACCGGCTCGCCGCCCGCGGCCTGCACATGGACGACGCCCGGCTGAAAGAGCTCAGGGCCGTGCAGCGCGGCTGGATCAAGGGCCGCGACGATTGCTGGAAGGCCGCCGATCCGAAGACCTGCGTGCGCGACGCGCAGGCCCTGCGCATCCACGCCCTGCGCGCCGGCTATCTCGACGCGCGCGCCGATGACGACGCCGGCGTCTCCACCGGGCCGTTCGTGGCCGAATGCCCGGGGCTCGACGCCGCGATGGGCCTGACCTTCATCGGGGTCGATCCGCCGGTGGTGGCGCTGGAATGGCGGGAGAACCGGATCGTGCTGCCGCTCGGCCCCACCGGCTCGGGCGCGCGCTATGCGGCGGAGGCGGGCTCGGCGGCGCCCTGGCTGGGGGAGGGCGAGATCATCTTCTGGGTCAAGGGCGACGAAGCGCGGTTCGAGCTGCCGGGCCGCGCGGCGATGACCTGCGGGATCGAGGAACCGGGATGAGCGGGGACGGCTACAGCCTGCGGCTGGCGCGGGCGGAGGACATTCCGGCGATGACCATGGTGATGGACCGCGCCATCGCCGGGCTGATGAACGACGTGCTCACGCCGCAGCAGGTGGCCGACAGCACCGCGATCATGGGCATGGATCCGCAGCTGATCGCGGACGGGACCTATCTGCTGGCCGAGGACGCGTCCGGGGCGGTGATCGGCTGCGGCGGCTGGTCGATGCGCCGGACCACGCATGGCGGCGGCCACAGCGCCGGGCGCGACGACGGGCTGCTGGACCCGGCCACGGAGCCCGCCCGGGTGCGGGCGATGTACACCGACCCCGCCCAGGCGCGCCGCGGGATCGGCCGGGCGATCCTGGCGGCGGCGGAGCGGGCGGCGGCGGCGGCGGGGTTTTCGCAGGGCGTGCTGGTCGCGACGCTGGCGGGGGCGCCGCTTTATCGCGCCGCCGGGTGGCGGGAGATCGAGCGGATGGAGGCGCCTGCGGTCGAAGGACGGACGGTGCCGGTGATCCGGATGGGCAAGACGCTGGCCTGAGGGGGAGACGGCGCGCAGGGGGCGTCGAGCCCCCTGCGCGCCGCGCCGGGCAAGGGCCCGGCGGGCGCTCCGCCCCAGCGTTTCCCTGTCTTGCCGCGGATCGGAACATTCCACTAACATCGCGCGATGAGCGACTCTCTTCCTTCGGCGCCCGATCTCGCCCCGGTCGGCCACGCCTTCGCGCTGGCGGGGGCGGCGCTGGTGGCGCGGCCCTCGGGCGCGCTGTGGTGGCCCGCCCGGCGGACGCTGATCGTCGCGGACCTGCATCTGGGCAAATCCGAGCGCCTCGCCCGGCGCGGCGGACCGCTGCTGCCCCCTTACGAGACGCCCGAGACGCTGGACCGGCTGGCAGCCGAGATCGCGGCGCTGGGGCCGGCCGACATCATCTGCCTCGGCGACAGTTTCGACGACCGGGCGGCGGCGGCGGGGCTCGACCCTGCGGCGCGGGCGCGGCTGGAGGCGATGGCCGCGGGGCGGCGCTGGACCTGGGTGGAGGGCAACCACGACCCCGGCCCCAACGGTCTGAGCGCCCCGGGCATGACCCAGGCGGCCGAGCTGCGCGCCGGGCCGCTGGTGTTTCGGCACATCGCCGCGGCGGAGGCGGAGGCCGGTGCGGGAGAGATTTCGGGCCACTACCATCCCAAGGCGCGGCTGCCGGGGGGCGGCGGGACGCGGCCCTGCTTCGTGCTGACCGCCGCCCGCCTGATCCTGCCGGCCTTCGGCCGCTACACCGGCGGGCTCTGCGCCCGCGACCCGGCCCTGCGCGCGCTCGCCCCCGCGGGCCTCGCCCTGCTGATCGGGGCGCGCGTGGCGCCCGCCCCGCTCGCCGCCCTGCGCCCCATCCCCCGGCTGACGCTCACCTGAACTGCCGCAACCGCCGCCGCCGAAGAACCGAACCGAACGGAGCCCCGCCATGCCCGACTTCACCCCTCGCGATCCGGACTGGGAAACGCGGATCCGCCATCTCTTCGCGCATCAGGGCATGATGGGGCATCTGGGGATCGAGATCGAAAGCCTCGCCCCCGGGACGGTCACGCTGACCGCCCCGATCCTGCCCGCGATCACCCAGCAGCACGGCTTCGCGCATGCGGGGCTCAGCTTCTCGGCTGGCGACACGGCGGCGGGGATGGCGGCGCAGTCGTTGATGGCGCCGGGTTTCGGGGTGCTGACCATCGAAATGAAGATCAACCTGCTCGCCCCCGCCCGCGGCCGGTCGATCCGCGCGGTGGGGCGGGTGGAGCGCGCCGGCCGCACGGTCACCGTGGTGCGCGCCGACGTGACGGCGCTCGACGACGGGCGCGAGACGCCGGTGGCGACGATGCTGGGCACGATGGCGGTGCTCGACGGGATGGTCTGAGGGGGGGGTCTGAGGCGAGCCCCCCTGCGGCGGATCGCGCGACGCCCCCGGAACCCTTCCGCCCGGGCTTGATGCGGGGGTGGAGGGCGGGTCTGCTGAGCCGCTCCGCCCCTATGGACCTCTCCGCATGACCTTCGACGCCCCGCCGACCCCGATCCCCCGCGACCCGGACTGGGAGGCTCGCGCCCGCGCCCTGTTCGAGGTCCAGAACATGATGCGCCTGCTCGGCTGGCGGCTGACCGCGCTCGCCCCCGGCGCGGCGGAGCTGGAAGCGCCGCTCGGCCCCGAGACCGCCCAGCAGCTCGGCCACGCCCATGCCGCGATGGCCTTCGCCGGCGGCGACACCGCGGCGGGGATCGCGGCCAGCACGATGCTCGCCCCCGGCGACGGCGTGGTGACGCTGGAGATGAAGACCAATTTCCTCGCCCCGGCGAACGGCGCGCGGATCGTGGCGCGGGGGCGGGTGGAGCGGGCCGGACGCACGATCATCGTGGTGCGCGCCGACGTCGACAGCATCGATGCGGGCGGGATCGCCACGCGGGCGGCGATCCTGCTGGGCACGATGGCGGTGACGCGCCCCCGGGGCTGAGGCCCCAGGCCCCCTTCAGAAAGCGAAGGCGGCGGGGGGCTCGAGCCCATGGATGCGGCAGGCGGCGGTGACGGTGTTGGCGAGCAGGCAGGCGATGGTCATCGGGCCGACCCCGCCCGGCGCCGGCGTGATCGCGCCCGCGACCTGAGCGGCCGAGGCGAAGTGGACGTCGCCCACGATGCGGGTCTTGCCCTCGCCGCGCTCCGGCGCGGGGATGCGGTTGATGCCGACGTCGATCACCGTGGCGCCCGGCTTGATCCAGTCGCCGCGGATCATCTCGGGCCGGCCCACAGCGGCGACGAGGATGTCGGCGCGGCGGCAGACGTCCTCGATGTCCCTTGTGCGGGAATGGGCGATGGTCACCGTGCAGCTCTCGCGCAGCAGCAGCTGGGCCATAGGCTTGCCCACGATGTTGGAGCGGCCGACCACCACCGCGTCGAGGCCCGAAAGACTGCCGAACTGGTCGCGCAGCAGCATCAGGCAGCCGAGCGGCGTGCAGGACACCATCGCCGGCAGCCCGGCGGCCAGACGGCCGACGTTGATCACATGGAACCCGTCCACGTCCTTTTCCGGCGCGATGGCGTCGATCACCCGGTCGGCGTCCATCTGCGGCGGCAGCGGCAGCTGCACCAGGATGCCATGCACGGACCTGTCGGCGTTGAGCCGGGCCACGATGTCCAGCAGCTCGGCCTCCGACGCGTCGGCGGGAAGCTTGTGCTCGAAACTCGCCATCCCCGCCTCGAGCGTCTGGCGGCCCTTGTTGCGCACATAGATGGCTGAGGCCGGATCCTCGCCCACCACCACCACCGCGAGCCCGGGGGTGACGCCCTGGGCGGCCAGCTTCGCCACCTCGACCCCGACCTGGGCGCGCAGCCCCTCGGCGAAGGCCTTGCCGTCGATGACCCGGGCGGCGCCGGCATGAGTGTTCGCGTCCATCATCGCCCGATCTCCTTCATCCGCGCCCGCGATAGGGCGCGACGCCCGGATCGGGCAGCCACAATCCGGCCGGCGGCGGGCCCGATTGCCAGAACACGTCGATCGGGATGCCGCCGCGCGGATACCAGTAGCCGGCGATGCGGATCCAGGTGGGCTTGGCGACGTCCGCGATGCGCTTGCCGATGGAGACGGTGCAGTCCTCATGGAAGGCGCCGTGATTGCGGAAGCTGGTCAGGAACAGCTTCAGCGATTTGGATTCGATCAGGAATTCGTCCGGCGCGTAGTCGATCACCAGATGGGCGAAATCCGGCTGGCCGGTCACCGGGCAGAGCGAAGTGAATTCCGGCGCGACGAAGCGGGCGAGGAACAGCTCCCCCCGCTGCGGGTTGGGCACGGGATCGAGCTGCGCCTCTTCGGGGGAGGCGGGCTGCTCGGTCGCGCGGCCCAGCGTGGTGATCGTGGCGAGATCGTCGGTCATCGCGCGGCCCCTCTCATTGCGGTTCGAAATTGATGCGGTGGGTCCAGGTGGCGCCGTCGGAGACGGTCAGGCTCTCGAAGCCCAGCAGCTTGAGCGCGTCGAAGAAGGTGGCCGACGCCTCCAGCCCCTGCCCGCGGAAAAGCGGCGTGGCGCGCAGCCCGTAGGTCAGCTGGGCGAGCACGGCGCGTGCGCGATAGATCGTGCGGAAGACCTCGTCGTCGAGCGCGATCATGATCAGGCGCTTCGAGCCGTCGCCCTTGGCGAAGAGCGCGAAGCGCGGTGTCTGGGCGGACCCCGCCTGGGCGCGGGCGATGGCGCCGACGAAGGCCTCGCGGTCGAGCCCGTCGCGGCGGGGGCCGGAGAGCATCGAGCGCTCGAAGGTCTCCTCCGAGGTGAGGGGCGGGTAGTAATAGCTCTCGGCGGGTTCCGCGGCGGAGAGCGGGGCGGCCCCGGCGGCGAGGACCAGCGCCAGCAGCGCGGGGACGGCGCGGCCGGATGCGGTCCGGCGAGGCCGGGCGGCCGGGATCGCGCAGGCTTGGTGATGCATGTCGGTCGCTCCCGTCATCGCCCCGCCCATGGCGCGGCCGGTCGGTGTCCGCGCCTCTCTTACGCCGGCGGGGGCGGCGCGGAAAGTCGGGCGAAGCGCCGCGTCGACGTCGCGCCGGCGGGCGCCCGGATAGGGTGGAGGGCGAAATGGTCGGGCTCAGGGGGCCGCGGGTCCGCCGGGGCGGCGGAACTCGGGCAGGGGCGCGTCGGCGGGGGGCGTGAATTCGGGGGGGAGGTCGGGGACGGGCGCGCCCGCCGCCATCGCCGCCGCGGACCGACCGCAGGCCGCCGCCACCCCCAGACCGATCTTGTAGCCGCCGGTGGCGAGGATCAGCCCCGGCGCGCCCGGGGCCGGCCCGATCACGGGCGAGGAGCTCGCCGCCCGCGGCCGCAGGCCGGCCCAGCGCGCCAGCACCGGGGCGCCGGCCAGCAAGGGGCAATGCCCCGCGGCCCGCGCCAGCAGGCGGTCGAGGGCGGCGTCGGTCGAAAGATCCTCGCGCCCGCCCTGCGAAGTCGCGCCCACCGCCACCGTGCCGTCGGCATGGGGCGTGATCCACAGGCCCGGCGCGCCGATCAGCGGCGCGCGCGCCGGCGCGCGGACCCGCAGCCGCGCCGCCTGACCCTGCACCGGGCCGCCGCCGAGCCTCGGGAACAGGCGCAGGGTGGCGGTTCCGGCGGCGAGAATGGCGGTGCGGGCGCGGATCTCTCCCCGTGCGAATCCCGCGGTTCCGGCCGACCAGCCGAGGAAGGCGCCCAGGTCGACGAAGCCCGCCCCAGCCACGGCGCAGCCCGCGCGCAGGGCGGCGAGCAGCGCCGGCGGGTCGATCCGCGCCGTCAGATGGTCATGCAGCGCGCCGTGGGCGGCGGGGGCGAGCCAGGCAGGATCCCAGGCCCCGCCGGGCGCCGGCCCGTCCAGCAGGCTCACCCCCGACCCCGCCCCCCAACGCGCCTCGCAATCCGCCACCCGGGCGACGGCATGGGCGCGCTGCGCCTCGGAGGTCAGCGGACTGAGGCGGCCAAGGCGGGCGTAGCCGGTGGCGAGGCCGGTCTCCGCCTCCAGCGCCGCGATGTCCGCCGCCAGGGCGTGCAGGGCGGCGAGCTGGAAAGCTTTCAGGTCCGTCCAGGGCTCGGCCAGATGGGGGGCGAGGGCGCCGACCGGGGTGGCGGAGGCGGCGGGGGCCACGCCCTCGCCCGCGATGGCGACGCGCAGGCCGAGGCGCAGCGCGGCGCGAGCCGACCAAAGCCCGAAGGCGCCGGCGCCGATGACCAGCAGGTCGAGGTCTTCGCCGTTGGCGGCGGGAGGGCGGGAGGGGGCGGGCGACATGGCACGCTGAATGGCCTGTGCGGCCCGCGCAGGCAAGGCCGGAAGCCGAATCCCGGCCGAGCGCCCCGCACCCGTGGGCAGGCCGTTCCCGAAGGCGACGGGCTGGCGCACGGCCCCGGACGATGAAGCGTCGCATCGCCTGCGGCGCCCGGAACGCGCGCGATCACGGAGAGGCGAGGCGACGCCGCCTCCGCCGGGTTGCGTCCCGGTCCATCGAAACCCCATCTTGAGCCCGCGCCCGCCCCATCCGCCGCCGAGGGCCGCGCCACGCAGGGAGAACCCGAAGCATGACCGGCGACAGGCCCGAGACGCGTCCCCTCCCCGCCGACCCGGTCGCCGCGGCGCCCGGCCCCCTGAGCCGCGAAATCGAGTCCTGCCGCGTCTGCGCCGACCGCTTCGCCGCCACCCGCACCGCGCATCGGCCCCGTCCGGTGGTGCGCCTGTCGGCGACCGCGCGCCTGCTGATCGCGGGGCAGGCGCCCGGCGCGCGGGTCCATGCCTCGGGCCTGCCCTTCGACGACCGCTCCGGCGACCGGCTGCGCGACTGGATGGGGATCGGGCGAGAGACTTTCTACGACGCCGCGCGCGTCGCCATCCTGCCGATGGGCTTCTGTTTTCCGGGCTATGACGCCAAGGGCGCCGACCTGCCGCCCCCGCCGGTCTGCGCCGCGTTGTGGCGCGCACGGGCGCTCGCGGCGATGCCGCAGGTGGAGCTGACGCTGCTGATCGGCCAGTATGCGCAGGGCTGGGCCCTGCCCGGCCGGATCTCGGTCACCGCGCGGGTCGCGTCCTGGCGCGAGGCGCCGCCCGGCGCCTTGCCCCTGCCCCATCCCTCGTGGCGGAATACCGGCTGGCTGAAGCGGAACCCCTGGTTCGAGGAGGAGCTGGTCCCATGGCTGCGCCATCGCGTGCGAGCGCTGACATGACCCGCATCGCCCGCCGTTCGCCCGGGCGGGCGATGCGGACGACCGCGTGGCTGGCGCTGGGGCTGACGCTCGCCGGGTGCGGGACGCCGGGGGGGCCGTTGCTCACGGCGGCCGAACTCCCGCCGCCCGGCGAAGCGCAGAGCATGACGCTTCCCGCCGCCGTCCCGGTCGGCGGGGCGGCGGCCGAGGACGACGCCGCCCCCGCGGAGGCGACGCGCGAGGACGGCTGGCTCGACCTCCCCGCCGGCCCGCTCGCCCTCACCCGCTGGCCCGCCCGAAACCCCCGCGCCGTGCTGCTGGCGCTGCATGGCTACGGGGACTATGCGCCGTCCACCTACGACCTCGCCGCCCGGCGCTGGGCCGCGGCGGGGATCGAGACCTTCGCCTACGATCAGCGCGGCTTCGGGCGGAACCCGTCGAACCGCCGTTGGCCGGGGCCCGAGGCGCTGGTGGCCGACCTGGAGGCCGCCGCCGCCCGCATCGCCGAGCGGCGGCCGGGCGTGCCGCTCTTCGTCGCCGGCCATTCCATGGGCGGGGGCGTGGCGCTGATCGCGGCGGGCGAGGGGCGGCTGCCGGGGGTGCGGGGGGTGATCCTGCTCGCCCCGGCGGTGTGGGGGGGCGACACGCTCAACCCCTTCTACCGCGCCTCGGCCTGGAGCATGGCGGCGATCGCGCCGGACATGCGGATCTCGCCCCGCCGCGCGCCGGTGCGGATCCGGCCGTCGGACAACATCCCGATGCTGATCGCCCTCTCCCGCGACCCGGTGCGCTTCGCCAACCCCTCGCCCCGCGAATTCATGGGGCTGATCCGGCTGATGGACCGGGCGGTGCTGGCCGCGCCCGGCGACGGGACGGACACGCTGGTGGTGATGGGCGCGCATGACGAGGTGGTGCCGGAAAGCACGGTGCGGCGCGCATACGACGCCTTGCCCGGGCCGAAGTCCTTCGCCTATGTGCCGACCGGCTGGCACATGCTGCTGCGCGATCTTCAGGCGGTCCGGGTCCATGACCTGGTGGCCGAGTGGATTGCGGCGCGCGCCCTGCCCGACGCGACCGGCGCGCAAGCGCCCGAACCTCAGGATACGAGCCGCCATGACTGACGCCCCCCTCGCCCTCCCCGAAGACGAGACCCCGCTCGACCGCGCCCTGCGCATGGCGGGGGGCGACGCGACAGACGGGCGGGCGGTGGACGCGCTGATGGGCACCGAGCTTCTGCTGCTGCTCGAAGCCCCGATGCAGGGCGACCGGCTGCGCCCGGTGATCCTGGAGCTGGAGGCGGGGCCGACCGCGCTCGCCTTCGACGCGGAGACCCGGCTCGCCGCCTTCGGGGCGGGCACGGATTACGCCGAACTCAACGGGCTGGCGCTGGCCCGGCTGCTGGGCGGCCAGGGGCTGAACCTCGCGGTGAACCCGGGCGTCGCGCCCTCCGAGCTTTTCCACGAAGCCGCGGCGCTGATCTGGATGGCGGAGTCGGCCGAGACCGAGACGCGGGCGGAAGCCGCGCGGGTCGGGCGGCTCGGGCCGCCCCGCGCCGCGCCCGAGGCGCTGATCACCGCGCTCGACGGGCGGCTGGCGGCGCTGGCGGGCTACCTTTCGGAGGCCTGGCTGGTGGAGGCCGCGCCGACCGAGGAGGCCGCCGCCCCGACCCTGCTGATGATCCTGCGCGAACGCCCGGGGCTCGACATGGAAGGCAAGAAGGCCTTGGACGCGGCGGCGGAGGCGCGGCGTCAGGCGATGGTCTCGGCGCTCGGCCGTTCCGCCCGGCTGGCGGCGCCCGAGGGCCCGGATTTCGCGACCATGTTCGTGGAGGAGAGCGCGCCGGCGCTGCAATCCGCGAGGCGCTTCGGCCTGGGGTTCGAGCTGCCCGAGCCGGCGGCCCCGCGCGCGTCGGATCCGTCGGCGCCCGGCATGGACCCCGACAAGCCGCCCATTCTGCGTTGAGCGACCGGGTCCGACGGGCGGGCCCGATCAGAAGGTCAGTGCATCGCCCGAAACGGGCGTCAGCTCATCGCCCGAAACGGGCGTCAATGCATCGGCCGGGACAGGCGGATGGGACCGTTGGCCGACAGGGCGTCGACCGCCTTGCCCGACTGGGTGACATGGATCAGCCCGTCGCGCTGCAGTCGACCTGCGACCTCGCGCACCCGCGTCAGCAGGGGGCGCCAATCCTCGGGCTTGAGCTGCCGCGCCACGTCCGAAGGACAGAAGCTGGGGCCCAACGTGCCGCTGCGGGCGAGTTCCAGAAGCGTTTCCGCGATTCGATCGTCGGTTGTCGTCATTATGATTCGCTCCTCCCTTGGGTCCATCGTATCACGCATGGCCGGGGAGCCATGACGTGCGGACCGACCCGGCATGGGCCCGCCTCCGCGGCAAGACGGATGGGCGGCGGGCTTGGCCGGATCCGTCATTTGGCCCAGCCCGCCCCTCAAAGCAAGCCGAAGCGCATCAGGCCGCGGGGCGGCGGCGGCCTCGGGCATGGACTTCGCGGCCTGCGGTTGTAGGGTTCGCACCGAAACCGGGTCTTCAGACCCGCCAGAATGACAGGGTGGATTCATGGAAAAGTTCGGCGTTTCCCAGCCCGTGCTCCGCAAGGAGGACGTCCGACTTCTCACCGGCGAAGGCCGCTATGTGGACGACATCGCGCCCGAAGGCGCGGCCCACGCCTTCTTCCTCCGCTCCAGCATCGCGCATGCCGACTTCGCGGCGCCTGACCTGAGCGCGGCGCGCGCCGCGCCGGGCGTGCTCGGCGTCTACGCGGCCGGCGATCTCGCCGGCAAGATGAAGAACTTCGTCAACGCCGGCCTGGTCAAGAACCGCGACGGCAGCAACGGCGCCGCCCCGGTCCGCCCGATCCTGGCCGAGGGCCGCGTCCGCTATGTGGGCGAGGCCATCGCCATCGTGGTGGCCGAGACCTTCGCCCAGGCCCGCGACGCCGCCGAGCTGATCGAGATCGACTTCGACGAGCTGCCCGCCGCCTGGTCCACCGCCGGCGCCTTCGACGAGCCCGAAGTGCATCCCGAGGCGCCGAAGAACGTGGCTTTCGACTGGGCCTTCGGCGACGAGGACGCCACCCGCGCCGCCTTCGCCGCCGCCGCCCATGTGGTCGAGCTGCCGCTGGTCAACAACCGGGTCATCGCCAACCCGATCGAGCCCCGCGGCGCCTGGGCCGAATGGGCGGGCGAGCGTCTGCACATCTCGACCAACGGTCAGGGCGTGTGGAACCTGAAGAACGAGATGGCCAAGAAACTGGGGCTCGAGGCCGATCAGGTCCGCGTCACCAATCCCGATGTCGGCGGCGGCTTCGGCATGAAGGCCTTCTCCTACCCCGAGCATTTCGCGGTGGGCTTCGCCGCGCGCGAGCTGAACCGTCCGGTGCGCTGGATGTCGGATCGCTCCGAAGGGATGATGACCGACGCCATGGGGCGCGATCACGTCACCACGGCGCGGGCCGCCTTCGACAAGGACCTGAAGCTTCAGGCGATCTGGTTCACGGTGATCGCGGGCCTGGGCGCGTATAATTCGCCCTTCGGCCAGTACATCCCGTCCGAGGTCGCCAAGAACGTGCTGCCCGGCGTCTATGACGTGCAGATCGGCCTCTTCGAAGTGAAGGGCGCCTACACCAACACCTGCCCGGTGGATTCGTACCGCGGCGCCGGTCGCCCCGAAGCGATCTACCAGATCGAGCGGCTGATGGAATTCTCGGCCCGCCAGCTCGGCGTAGAACCCGACGAGCTGCGCCGCCGCAACTTCATCGCCCCCGACAAGTTCCCCTACAAGACCCTGGTCGGCCAGCTCTACGACGTCGGCAACTTCGAGAAAGTCATGGACCGCGCGATGAAGGAGGCCGACTGGGCCGGCTTCGACGCGCGCAAGGCGGCGTCGGCCGCCAGGGGCAAGCTGCGCGGCCGCGGGATGGCGACCTATATCGAGTCGATCCTCGGCGCCCAGAACGAGACCGCCAAGATCGAGTTCGCCGACGATGGCGGCATCAACCTCTATGTCGGCACCCAGTCCAACGGTCAGGGGCATGAGACGGTCTACGCCCAGATCCTGCATCAGCGCTCGGGCCTGTCTTTCGACAAGATCCGCATCGTGCAGGGCGACAGCGACCTGATCGCCAAGGGCGGCGGCACCGGCGGCTCGCGCTCGGTCACCATGCAGGGCAACGCGATCAACGCGGCGTCCGACGAGATGGTGGAGCGGTTCCGGCCGCTGGCCGAAGAAGAGCTCGAGACCGCCGCCGCCGACCTGGTGTTCGAGGCAGGCGCCTTCATGGTCGCGGGCACCGACAAGGCGGTGACGCTGGAGGCGCTGGCGGAGAAGGCCCGCGCCAAGGGCATGATCGAGCTGCTGGTCCACGAGACCGAGAACGTGGTCCCCGGCCGGTCCTTCCCCAATGGCTGCCATATCGTGGAGCTGGAGATCGACCCCGACACCGGCACGCTGGCGGTGGACCGCTACACGATCGCCGACGATTTCGGGCTGCTGATGAACCCGGTGCTGGCCATCGGCCAGGTGCATGGCGGCGTCGCCCAGGGCCTCGGCCAGGCGGTGACCGAGCAGGTGGTCTACGACGAGACCGGCCAGCTGCTGACCGCGACCTTCATGGATTACGCCATGCCGCGGGCGACCGACATGCCCGAGATGACCTTCCACTCCGAGCCGACGCCCTCCACCGCCAACGCCATCGGCATGAAGGGCTGCGGCGAGGCCGGGACCGTCGGCGCGCTGGCCGCGGTGACCAACGCGGCGCTCGACGCGCTGACCCCGGCGGGGGTGGCGCATGTCGACATGCCGCTGACCCCGCAGCGGGTGTGGGGCTGGCTCTCGGCCGCGAAGATGGCCGCCGAGTGAGACGGGCCGGGGAGGGCGCATGACGGGCTTCTTCAGACGCCTGTTCGGCGGCGGCGACGGCAATGACGGGAAGAAGGGCGGGCGCAGGCCCGCCCGCAGTCCCCGCGCCTTCGACGCGCCGCTGGAGATCGACCGCCCGACCTACGCCATCGGCGACGTGCACGGGCGCGACGACCTGCTCGGTCGGCTGATCGCCACCATCGCGGCCGATGCGGCGGCGCGCGGCCACGGGGCCGACTGGCGGCTGATCCTGATGGGCGACTATGTGGACCGGGGCGACCATTCCGCCGCCGTGCTCGCCCGGATCCGCGGCCTGCTGGCCGGCGACGTCCCGGGCGCGGAAATCCACGCCCTGCGCGGCAATCACGAGGCGATGATGGCCGGCTTCGTCGCCGAGCCCGGCTCCGGCTCCCGCTGGCTGCGCAACGGCGGGCTGCAGACCATGGCGAGCTACGGCGTCGGCGGGGTGGATCTGACCCGCGAGGGCGCGGACCTCTCCCCCTACGCCGCCGCGCTCGGCCGCGCCGCCGCCGAGGATCTGGCGATGATCGCCGCCCTGCCGGTCTGGCTGCGCTTCGGCACGGTGCTGTTCAGCCATGCCGGCGCCGATCCCGACCTGCCGCCCGACATGCAGTCCGACCGGACCCTGACCTGGGGGACCTCGCGCTTCTTCCAGGGCGCGCGCAAGGACGGGCTTTGGTGCGTCTACGGCCACTACATCGTGGACGAGGCCCATGTCTCCCAGGGGCGGATCGGGGTGGATACCGGGGCCTATCATTCCGGCGTGCTTTCCGCCGTGCGGCTGGAGACCGGGGCGGAGCCCGCCTTTCTGACCACCTGAAGCCGCTCCCTTCCCCGCCGACATGAAAGCGGCCGCGCCCCCGGGGGCGCG